>CAYPPC010000159.1:0-7200 GCA_964412435.1 uncultured Paludibacter sp. | reverse complement strand
TTTTGCTGTTAATCAGACAATTACATCACTATGTAATTTTTGTCATGTACTAAGATCGATTACATTAAATTAGTGCTCTTCCAAAATACGTTTTTTCTGAATCTCATAATCTTCATTGGTGATTAATCCCTGATCCAGTAAGTTTTTCAGTTCCGAGAGACGGTCTGCCGTACTTTTCCCCTGATTCCCCTGATTGGCAGGTTGAATGGGCGTTGCAAGAGTTACCTGCCCGGCCGAAGTTGCAGGATAAAGTTCATAGGTGTGAGTCGGGTTATAACCCATTGTCCACAGAAAAGGTACCAGGAAAAATATTCCACCAACAATGGCACCCACATCAGCCTGTTCGCTGCGTGAAAATGAAGCGTAGTAGGGTTCAAATCCCTCCATTTGTAGCTCTACATTGGTGAGGCTGCCCACGATTTTGGTGTCGCTGTGTCGGTAGGGAGTAGTTCCCACCGGCTGTCCGTCGATGTAAACTTTGGCTCCGCTGGGAATGGATTGAATCATAGTTGTGCTCGAGCAACTCGCAAAAAGAATGACTGTTGCCAGTAAAATGGCGGTTAATTGTTTGACTTTAAGTTGTTTCATCGTTTTCAAATTGGATAATTAGTTATATTCTTGAATTTGTAGTGCAAATTTAAGGATAAATGTGTTGCAGACAAATAAACAGGATGATTTTTCTGTTCTTGCTTAAACAGATTTATTTTCTTTATATTTGTACTTTATATCAAAGAACAAACAGCTATGATCAACTACATAAAAGGTGAAATTACAGAATTAACTCCCGCTGCCGTTGTGCTCGAAACCGGCGGTATAGGATTTTATATCAATATTGCATTAACTACCTATACCACCCTGCAGGGTAAAAAGGAGGCCAAAATCTATGTACACGAAGCGATTCGGGAGGATGCTTTTGTACTGTTTGGCTTTATGAATCCCGGTGAGCGGGAACTGTTTCAGCTGCTGATTTCAGTATCCGGTATCGGTGCCAATACCGGCCGGGTGATTATGTCATCCTATTCTGCAGAAGAGCTGCAGCAAATTATTGCCACCGGCAATTTGGCAGCGCTGACCGCCATCAAGGGCATCGGCAACAAAACCGGTCAGCGCATTTTGGTCGACTTGAAAGATAAAATCATGAAAGTGGGTCTTTCAGGTGATTCCCGACCGGTGGGTGGTGCCGGATTTGTAATGAACCCGGTGCGCGATGAAGCGCTGGCTGCTTTGCAAATGCTTGGTTTTGCTGCCAACCCCTCACAAAAGGCGGTAGACAAACTTCTCAAAGAACAACCTGATGCCGACGCCGGACTCCTGGTGAAGTTGGCATTGAAGATGTTGTAGGTTGTTTTCTGTCGTCAATAAACTGCATAGTCAGCCTCAGATCCTGGACTTGAAGAAGTCGGTTTTTGCGTTTTTTTACCGTTACTTTTGTAGCTGCAAAAAGAGCTGCAGCTGCTCATCTGCTGCTTAAATCGGCTGAACATCACTCTTTATTTTCTATATTTCTGCAATATCCTGCTGTTAGTGTACTAATTTGCCTAAAATCTCGTTATAATACTCAGAAATAAAACGGCTGAAAAGGCGTGTTAAATACGCAATTTACAGTAAAATAGTTTGTAAAGAGACTTTTTAGCCCATTTGAAGACGGAATAAGGATGTTTCGGAAAAATATAATCATCATTTTTTTCTTTGTGCTTGTTTTTGGCGGTGCTCAGGCTTTTGTGAGTTCCACCCGGAATTTGGCACCCTTATCTGAACTCAATCTGCAGCAAGCCCGTACTGTTAGTACAGCCTCCAAAGATACCACGCTACGCTTTCCCGTGAAAAAATCATCTACAGAGCTTTTCGAAGAGCTGAACCGCGTTTATCCCATGGACCTGCGCTCGCCGGACAATGTGAAAACGGTGGTAGAATATGACATTCGCACCGGAAATTATATTATCCGTACCAAAGTGGGCGACCTGGACATTGCGACACCCATAGCGCTTACGCCGGAAGAGTACAGCGAATATTCGCTTCAGCAAAGCATGTTGAAGTTCTGGCAGGATAAAAAGGAGAAAGGGGAAACTGATAACGAGGATAAGTTTTCAGTAACTGATATGAAGTTCAGTCTTGGGCCTGCCGATAAAATTTTTGGTAAGGGTGGGGTGCAGGTGCGCACACAAGGTTCTGCTGAACTTATTTTTGGTTTTAAACGCAACTTTATTGATAATCCGGTGTTGCCGGCACGTGCGCGTACCTCTAACATCCCCAACTTTGATCAGAAAATTTCTTTGAATGTGACCGGAACGGTGGGGGATAAAATCAACTTCGGACTTAACTACAACACAGAGTCTTCTTTTGATTTCGACCAAAAGCTGGCCAAACTCTCTTTCAAAGGGAAAGAGGATGATATTATTCAACTGATTGAGGCCGGTAACGTTAGTATGCCGATTCGCGGGTCGCTGATAACCGGAAGCTCGGCTCTGTTTGGTATTAAAACGGAGTTGCAGTTTGGTAAACTGAGCATCACCTCTGTTGCCTCTATGCAGGAGTCGTCGTCTCAGTCGGTCAGCTCGCGCGGAGGAGTGCAAACCACACCTTTTGAGGTGAAGATTGATCAGTATGATGATAATCGCCACTTCTTTCTGGGGCACACATTCCGGGATAATTATGAGCAGTCACTGAGCACACTGCCTATGATTCAATCAGGTGTTGTAATCAATCGGGTAGAGGCGTGGATCACCAATAAACGGGGTAATTTCAATGAAGCCCGGAACATTATCGCATTTATGGACCTGGGAGAGCCGGGACGGATACACAATTCGCACTGGCACAGCACAGGTGCACTCGCTGCCAATAAATCGAACTCGCTCTACGATGAAATTGTGGCAATCAGCGGTGTGCGCGACATTCAGCAAACCAATGCAGTTCTATCGTCGCATTATGCTGCTTACGATATCCACGGAGGTGAAGATTATGAAAAGATTGAGAATGCGCGCCGCCTGGATCCCTCAGAGTTTACAGTGAATAATGCCCTGGGATATATCTCTTTACGTTCGGCACTCAATCCGGATGAGGTGCTTGCCGTAGCCTATGAATATACCTATCAGGGCAAAGTGTATCAGGTGGGTGAATTCTCTACCGACAATGTGAAAGCACCGCAGGCGCTGATGCTAAAACTTCTGAAAAGTACCACGCACTCTCCGCAACTGCCTTCCTGGGATTTGATGATGAAAAATATCTACTCCATCGGGGCTATGCAGATGCAAAAAGAGGACTTTATTCTCAACGTGATGTACCGGAATGATTCCATCGGTACGGAACTGCAATATATTCCGGATGGAAATATTGCGAATCAGATGCTGCTTCGGGTCATGAACCTGGACCGCCTGAATATAAAAAATGAAGTGGGTCCGGACGGTATTTTTGACTATGTGGAGGGCTACACCGCTATGTCTTCAAGCGGACGCATTATTTTCCCGGTACTGGAGCCTTTCGGTTCGCACCTGCGGGAAAAAATTGGAAATGATGCTATTGCGGATATGTATGTCTTCCAGGAGTTGTATGACTCTACGTTGGTGGTGGCGCAGGAGTTTAGCGAAAAAAATAAGTTCTCCATCGTGGGGCGCTACAAAGGTTCGGGCAGCAGCTCCGAAATCCGCCTCAATGCAATGAATGTGCCCCGCGGTTCGGTGGTGGTGACTGCAGGAGGGAAAACTCTGATCGAAAATGTTGATTATTCGGTCGATTACACCATGGGTACAGTAAATATTCTCAACAGATCCATCTTGGAATCAAATACCAATATTGATGTGAAGCTGGAAAACCAGTCGATGTTCAGCATGCAGAGAAAATCTCTGTTTGGTACCCATCTGGAGTATCAGTTCAGTAAAGATTTTAGTCTGGGAGGTACAGTGATGCACCTATCGGAAATGCCTTTAACCAAAAAGGTAAACACCGGAAACGAACCGATAAAAAATACTATCTGGGGAATGAACACCTCCTGGCGGAAAGAGTCACAGTGGCTCACCAATGCCCTGGATAAACTTCCCTTTGTGAATGCTACCCAGCCCTCATCCATAGCTTTCAATGCAGAATATGCGCAACTTATTCCGGGTCACTCCCGGGTGATCTCGGATGCCGGACTGGCTTATATCGATGACTTTGAATCGACCAAAACGAATATTGATATTCACTATCCCTACAACTGGTTTTTGGCCAGTACGCCGAGCCGTTTCCCGGAATCGACTTTAAGTAATAATACTGACTATGGAAAAAACCGTGCTTTGCTTGCCTGGTACGCTGTAGACCGTGTGCTTAATAGCGAAGCCCGCACCACGCCTCCTAATCTGAAAGGGAATCTGGAGTCGCAATCGAATCACTATACCCGCCAGGTGCGTGAAACTGAAATTTTCCCCAATCGCGATATCAACCCAACCGGAACATCGCTGATTACGCTGCTCAACCTTTCATATTATCCGGAGGAGCGGGGTCCTTATAACCTCGATGTGGCAGGTCTCAACCCGTCTACCGGGCGACTCATCAATCCGGCAAACCGCTGGGGCGGAATTATGCGGAAAGTGGATTATTCAGACTTTGAAAATTCAAATATCGAATATATTGAGTTCTGGATGATGGATCCCTTTGTGTATGAGACTGAAAATAACAGAGGTGGCGATTTGTACTTTAACCTGGGAGATATCAGTGAGGATATTTTGAAGGATGGTAAGAAGTTTTTTGAACACGGCCTGCCCATTGATGATAATAGTGCAAATTTCGAAACAACCGTCTGGGGTCGCGTTCCCAAGGTGCAATCGACCGTTCATGCATTTGATAACTCAGCAGGTGCCCGCGAAAAACAGGACGTGGGTCTCAACGGATTATCAACCCGGGATGAGTTTTTATTCCCGACCTACAGCGACTATGTAAGCAATCTGCGCACACACCTGAATCCCTCTGTGCTGGCTGAGATGGAAGAAGACCCTCATTCTCCGCTGAATGACCCGTCAGGTGATAACTACCACTTCTATCTGGGCAAAGATTATGACGACCGGGAACTTTCCATTCTCGAACGATACAAATATTATAATGGTACGGAAGGTAACTCTCCCGAATCAACCGGGCAAAGTGCCGAGTTTAGTACATCATCCACTTTGCAGCCTGATGCAGAGGATATCAATTTGGACAATACGCTCAACGAATATGAGCGCTATTTTGAGTACCATGTTCAGCTTCGCCCCGAAGCCATGCGCGTGGGAAGTAACTTTATCACCGATATGATCGAGTCGAATGTATTGCTCAAAAACGGCAATACAGAGAGAGTAAAATGGTATCAGTTTAAGATTCCTGTGCGCGAGTACAGTGAAAAAGTGGGTAATATCCGTAACTTCAAATCGATTCGTTTTATCCGGATGTATATGACCGGTTTTGAACAAGAGACTCACCTTCGCTTTGCAACTCTTGATTTTGTGCGGGGCGAATGGAAAGCTTATACCAAACCGCTCACCACTGCCGGCACTGCTTCCAATGCCAAGCTGGATGTGCTGGCTGTAAATATTGAAGAAAACGGCCGCAAAACTCCGGTAAACTATGTTTTACCTCCGGGAATTACCCGTGAAACCGACCCGCAGCAGCCGCAGCTGATTCAAAATAATGAGCAGGCCATGGTGCTTCGCGTTACTGAACTGGGTGCCGGTGATGCCCGTGCTGTTTACAGAAATACTGCTTATGATATGCGTCAGTACAAACGTTTTCAAATGTTTGTGCATGCCGAGACCATGAAAGAAGCTCCCGGTTTGCAGCATGATGAGCTGGCGGTGTTTGTGCGTCTGGGGTCCGATATGGTCAATAACTATTATGAGTATGAAATTCCTTTGCGACTCACCCCGGAGGGTGTCTATACCAGTAATAAGTTAGAAGACAGAATGGAAGTGTGGCATCCGGAAAATATGTTTGACTTCCCGTTTAAGGCACTTACAGATGTAAAATTGGAACGCAATAAAGAGCGTAGCGGTACTATGTCCAATGCACAGCCCTATGTGACATTTGACCCTGAAAAACCTAAAAACCGTATCACTATCGTTGGAAATCCGGCCATTGCCAATGTAGAAAATATTATGATTGGTGTGAGAAACAAGAGCGGTGATGTGAAGTCGGGTGAGATTTGGGTTAACGAAATGCGAATGTCTGAATTTGATGAAGACGGCGGCTGGGCTGCGCTTGCCAATATGGCTGTGAATCTCTCTGACCTGGGTTCAATCAATGTGGCCGGGCGGATGGAAACTGCCGGATTTGGTGGGATTGAAAGCAATGTAACCAATCGCAGGCTGGAGGATTCCTACTCACTGAACCTCTCTGCCGGGCTCGATTTGGGACGCTTTCTGCCAGAAAAGCTGAAGCTTCAGGTGCCCGCCTACTACACTTATACCAATGAGACCAATTCTCCTAAATATAATCCACTCGACGAGGATATCATTCTGAAGGATGCGCTCAGTATTCTTGAGGATCAGCACGCCAAAGATTCTCTGAAAAATATGTCGCAGTCGGTGCGTGAAAGCAAAAGTTTTAATGTAACCAATGCTAAAATCAATATCCGCAGCAAAAAGCCGATGTTTTATGACCCGGCCAACATTTCGGTGAGTTACTCTACCAATGAAACAACCGAGCATACTCCCGAGATTGAGCAAAACATGCACAAGCAGCAGCGTGCTTCAATCTCATACAGTTACAATTTTAATCTGGAACCCTGGGAGCCTTTCAAAAAGTCTAAAGCACTTGAAAAACCGGCTTATAAACTGATTAAAGATTTTAATATCTACTATCTGCCAACTTCAGTGAGCTACAATAACAGCCTGAACCGGAACTATTCACAAATGAAGTTGCGTGATTTCAGCAGTGGTTCCGGCGGACCGGTTTTCGATAACCTCAGTTTTAGCAAAGACTTTATGTGGAACCGTCAGTTTGATTTCAAATATAACCTGACACGCTCCCTTGAATTTGGTATCCAGACTGCTATGAATGCCAATATTGAGGAGAGTTATTATACCCCTGAGATAGGTAAGGAGCACTACGAAGCCTGGCGTGATACGGTGTGGAACAGTATCAGACAAATGGGTACACCTTATACCTATCAACAGGTATTCAATGCCTCATGGACGCTGCCAATCAATAAACTGCCACTAATGGACTGGGTGAATGCAACCACACAGTACAACTCCA
>CAYPPC010000158.1:4147-7267 GCA_964412435.1 uncultured Paludibacter sp. | reverse complement strand
GGAGCCAATAAAACGGCTTCCGAAACTCCTTACTATAATGTGGACGCACCGCACCCCTACAGTGTTTTCCATGACTTTAATCACGAATCATCCCTGGTGCGTGAGTTTGTGAAACGAAACTTAGAGTTCCTGATTACGGAGTTTAATATCGACGGTTTCCGTTTTGACCTGACTAAAGGTTTCACACAGAAAAAGTCGAACGAAGGCACCGCTTCCAATTATGATGCGAGCCGTGTGGCGATTTTGAAAGATTATCACTCGAAAATTATGGAGGTAAAGCCGGAAGCGTATGTTATTCTGGAGCATTTTTGCGATGATAAGGAGGAGCGCGAACTGACTGATGCCGGAATGATGGTTTGGGGGAATAAAAATGAGGCGTATTGCGAAACTGTGATGGGCTGGAATTCGCCTTCAAAAACCAATTTCAACGGAGTGAATGGCTGGACCCGCAACTGGTCAACCAATAATGTGGTGGGTTATATGGAGAGCCATGATGAAGAGCGGACCATTTTTAAAGCTAAAACTTACGGTGCTGATGGAGTGAAAAACAACCTTGGTGTGCAAATGCAACGTGCTGCGCTGAATGCTGCTTTCTTTTTCCCGATACCGGGAGCAAAAATGATCTGGCAATTTGGTGAAATGGGCTACGATATCTCTATCGATCAAAACGGGCGTACCGGTAAAAAACCGATTTTGTGGAACTATTTAGATGTGCCGGAACGCAAAGAGTTGCACGACAGCTATCAGAAGCTAATTGAACTGCGACATGCAACTAATTCAACTTATGTAAGCAAAGCATATTGGACAATGGAGGTGAGCGGTGCGCATTGGACCAACGGTCGCCGTATTACACTCGATGCTCCGGACAAAAAGATGGTGATTCTCGGTAATTTCACGACGAATAGTGATGTGACCATGAATGCGAAGTTCCCGGTAACGGGCAGTTGGAAAGATGGCATCACCGGTGATATTATTGACGTAACGGACACTCAAATGAATATTACAATTCCACCACATCAATTTAAGGTGTTTACCTTGGGTGTGGAATAAGATTAAAACCCCTTGTAAAAAGCCTTTTAAGCTCCGCTTCAATGGACTTAAAAGGCTTTTTTTGTTAAATCAAAAATGGGTTGAGCTTTTAGAGATATATCAATACAAAAACCCAAAAAGCCAAAGCGGTATTTCGTTTCGAAAACCAGTCGTTATTCCATCAAGAGCAAGATAAGCACGCTCTAAATTCTTAATTTGTACAGTGCTTTTATTTTTACCTCCTATTTCGAAAAAGTACTTTTCATCGATGCAGAAGTCGGTCTCCTTAGTGTAAGAAACTTTATGCTTTTGTTGCAGTTGATTGAAGAAAAATGTTTCCCGCAGGTTGCCTAAATCAGGGCTTGCGCCCGAAAGCGCATAGCTGTAATTGGTGTTGTGCAAATAGATCTTCTCGGGTTTCACCATTTGTCGCATCCCGCTTGCTTTTTGTTTGAGCAGCAAAATGCTGTGTGATTTTTCTAGATGATGCAGATAATTCATCAGACTAACCCGCGTAACATCCACCATTTGACTCAATTGAGAAATGTTCGGAGTAAACGGAACCATTTCCGAAAGGATATAAAACAGCCTTTTAATTCGGTTAATTGAATAAAAATCAATGCTTTGAACATTAGGCAAATCACTCTCCATTACGGTGTTGAATGTTTGCATCACTCGTTCGCCGTAACCGGCGATATCTTCCCGGTAATAAGGATAATATCCATATTGTAGGTATTTCTGAAATGCCGGTAAGGGGGTAATTTCCTGGTTGAGTTTTTGCGCAATCGTAACATGATTTTCAAGAATTTCTTCTAATGAATAGGGATTTTGTGACTTTTCCAATAAGCCTTCAAAAATAAGAAACTCACGAAACGATAGACCAAATAGCTCATAATGGCGAACACGACGGCTCAGGTCGGCGTCTGCTTTGTAAATTTCAAGCATCGACGAACCGGTAAACACTATTTTGAGTTTTGGGAAGTCATCGTAAATGTTCTTAATCTCTTGCGACCAGCCGGCATATTTGTGTACTTCGTCAAAATAGAGCTCTTCACCGCCGTGTGCATAAAAATCACCGGCAAGGCTGTATAAATTGTGCGAAGTAAAATAAATATTGTCCAAACTGACAAATAGAACATTCTCAGGACTCGTGCCGTACAACTCTTTGATATGCTGCAAAAGCAAGGTCGTTTTTCCGGTCCCACGCGCACCTGTAATCGCAGTTAATCGATTATTCCAGTTTATTTCTTCTTTCAGATAGCGCTCATATTGCATATCTGTTTCTTCTAACTTTCGGTAGAATGCGGCAAATAATTGTTGCATAGCTTTGAATTGTTTTTTTGCAAATATACAAAATGTATTTTGAGAAATACAAATAATCACTAAAAATGTATTCTGAAAAATGCGAAATGTGCTGCAAGATGTATTTAGCGGAATACAGTAATGATGCATTGTTGTATTCTGTAAAATACAATAATCGCAAAGTCGTGAAGAGCGTAAAGATAGCGCACGCATTAAATTCTCTGCGTTTCACTCTGCGAACTTTGCGTCTCGGCTGTAAATAAAAAAAACTCACCGACTTTTTATCAACAAAGCTTCACCATCAGCAGAATTTTCAGTAATATTGTAAAAGCAAGTTTAAGGATAAATTTAATAATAATATAGCTTCATTTCGCTTGGTCGCTGAGCGAAGTCGAAGCGGTGGGCTTAAATCGTATGAAAATACTACACACAGCCGATTGGCATTTAGGGAAAAAGTTAGATTTTTACAGTCGCATTGATGAGCAACGGGAAGTTTTGGCAGAAATATGTCAAATTGCAGAGACACAGGCCGTAGATGCTGTCGTGGTGGCGGGTGATCTGTTTGATACCTTCAATCCGCCGATCGAAGCAACCGAGTTACTCTACAAAACCTTGAAAAAACTGACACGGAATGGTACCGTGCCGGTGATTGCCATTGCCGGTAACCACGATTCACCCGATCGGGTAAATGTGGCGGATGTGCTGGCTCGTGAAAATGGTATTGTTTTTATCGGACACCCCACCGATAAAGTGCCTCTTTTTGAAGTCGAAGATAGTTTTGCAATAGTG
>CAYPPC010000158.1:0-4121 GCA_964412435.1 uncultured Paludibacter sp. | reverse complement strand
CCGGGTTTTGTTGAGATTAAACTACCTCAATACAGTTATCCTTTGCGAGTACTACATACCGCTTTTGCTAATGAAGTGCGCCTGAAAGAGTATTTCGGAGAGGATAAACAAGCCTCTTTGCAGGAGAGTCTGGGTGAAAAATGGCAACAGCTTGCAGATATGTTTTGCGATGATAAAGGTGTGAATTTACTGACAAGCCACCTCTATATGGCGCCCCGTGGCGGAGAAAAACCGGAAGAGCCCGAAGGCGAGAAGCCGCTCAATATCGGAACAGCAGATGTGGTCTATTCGGATGCGGTGCCGTCAGCCATTCAATATGTTGCTATGGGACACTTGCATCGCTATCAAAATGTGGGCACGAAGCAGCCGGTGATTTACAGCGGATCGCCTTTACAATACTCCTTTTCGGAAGCCGGACAGACCAAGCATGTAGCGATTGTAGAACTGGAACCCGGAAAAGATGCAGTGATTGAAAAAATCCCGCTAAAAGAGGGTAAACCGCTGATTCGTAAAACATTTGCCAATGTGGAGGAGGCGGTGAAGTGGTTGGATGAAAACCCCAACTGCTTGCTGGAGATGAGCCTGGAGATGGAACAATACCTGAAAGCAGAAGAGCGAAAAGCGCTGTATGCAGCGCACAAAGGTATAATTCACTTGATCCCTAAAGTGAAGCATGCGGGAGGATTGAAAAATGAAGGTAAAGAAATTAACCTCGACCAAAATATGGAACAACTTTTCAGCGACTACTTTCGCTCAAAAAATGAGGGGCAAGAGCCGAATAAAGAACTAATGGAACTGTTTAACGAAATTCTCAATAGCTGATATGATACCCATAAAACTGACAATAGAAGGACTTTACTCCTACCAGGAGCGGCAAACAATCGATTTTGAACTGCTCACTTCTTCCGGGCTGTTTGGAATTTTGGGCGGCGTAGGCTCCGGAAAATCTTCTATTCTGGAGGCGATGACCTATGCACTTTACGGTGAAACCGAACGCCTGAATAGCAGAGACCGGCGAGCCTATAATATGCTTAATTTAAAATCGGATCGTGCTTTTATTGAGTTTGATTTTGAAAATTTCGAAGGAAAAGTTTACCGTTGTACCCGCGAGCTACGCCGTAATTCCCGTAATCACGAGGATGTGAAAGCGCATAATACAACTTTCTATAAAGAGAAATCAGGCAGTTGGCAACCACTTGATCATACCGATGCTGAGCGTCTGATTGGATTAAGCTATACCAACTTTAAACGCACCATTATTATTCCGCAAGGACAATTTAAAGAGTTTTTGGAGTTGGGAGCAGCCGGACGCACGCAGATGATGAAGGAGATTTTTCAGTTACAGCGATTTGATCTGTTGGAAAAGACAAACTCGCTTTTCAGCGTAAATAAAACAGAGCTGGATACACTGACAGGGCGCCTGCAAAGCTATGAGAGTGTTAATGAAGAGGAGATTGAAGAGAAAAGCAAAGAATTTAAGCAGAGCGAAGTAGCATTAAAGAAAATACAAACAGAGTTTGAGAAACTAAACAGCCGTTTTGAGAAGTTGAAACAGCTAAAAGATGACTACGAGAAACTGCAGGAGAAGGCCGGTAAGCTAAAAACAATGCAGGAAGAATTGCCGGGAATAGAGCAAAAAGAGGCAGAACTGAATCGTTATGAGCGGATTTTTAAACAGTTTAGCGGTGAACTGACTGCTTTCCGTCAGTTGGAAAAAGAGCTGAAAGATTTGAAAGCTGATGCTGATAAGCTTGGTCATCAAAAAGAAACTTTTCAAAAGAGTTTACTCGCTAAGCAGAGTATAATGGACGGCTTAAAACCACGTTTTGAAAAATTAGCCGATAAGCGTCGGGAAGAAAATGACCTGAAACTGATCAGACAAATTGTGGAGTCAGAGAGGAAGATTAAAGAGCTTGAAGTAAGAAGTAAAAATGGCTTACCGCACCTGGAAGCGCAGGAAAGCAAGTTGAAAGAGGAAAAAGAACAGCTGGAAAAGCTTGAGACTAAAATCGAAAACCTGCAAAATAAAACCATCAATTCCGCATTGCTGATTGCTGTAAATGAGTGGTTTACTACACGCACCAACATTGAGAAAGAGATTAAAAATAAACAGGATACAGCTACAGAAGAGTCAAAGAAAATAAACAATAAACTTCGTGAATCCGGCATTCAAGATATTGGAGCGGAGGACTTTTCTGATAAATTAAAACCTCTGCAGGATAACATCAACAAACAGACTGCAAAGCTGGAAATACAGCGCAACGAACTGTTGACACAACAAAAAATGGCGGAGTATGCGCATGAACTGCACGATGGTGAAGCGTGCCCGCTTTGTGGGTCGAAAGAGCATCCGGATATTGTGAAGACAAGTGATGTTTCCGCTGAAATTCAGGAGATCGAAACGGCATGGGATGAACTGCTCAAGCAAAAAGAACAACTCACAGCACTGAAAATACAGGTGGATAATTATCTGGAACAAAATAAGAAGCGAAATGTAGAGCTAAAACGCTTGAAAGAGCAATTGGTAGCGCATCAGGATAAGTTTGTTTGGGATGCTTTTGATCGGGATGATTATGATGCATTTGTTTCGAAAAAGGAGGATTCGTTGAAGAATGAAGAGCTGATTAATAACAAGCAAAAAGAAGCACAGGAACTTCGAAAAACAATTCAGGAGGCGGAAAAGTTACGTGATAAATACCGCAAAACAATTGAGGAGTTCACCACGAAAATAGGTAATTTGAAAGCGGTGATTGATACTCAAAAGCTAAGTTTGACTCAATTGAAAACGGAGGAGTTTCAAGAGTTATCTGCCAGCGAAATTCAAACTCAACTGGACGCCTTAATCGAAGAGAATAACAAACTGGAGTCTGAGTATATGGAGTTGAGCGAAGAGATTAATGCGTTGAGTCCTAAAATTGCATCCACAGAATCTCTTTTAGCCGATCTGCAAAAACGGGTAAATGCAGGGAGTCTCAAAAGAACAGAATTACAAACCGTGCTGGAGGCAAAGTTAGACGAGGAGAAGCTGGAAAGTCTGGAAACTGTAGAGTCTGTTTTGCAAAAAGAGTTGGACACAACGAAAGAGCGGGAAACTGTTCAGCAGTTCCGTTTGGAGTTGGGTATTCTAAGTAGCGAAGTGGAAAACCTGCAGAAAATCCTGGAGCAGGCGAAGTATAATCATGATGATTTTGCCGAAGAGCAACAAAAATGGGAAGAGGCTGAAAAGCAGCTGGAAGCTCAGAAAAAGCAGTTCACTACCCTGGATGCTGAACTCAAACGCCTGAAAACACGCTTTGAAGAGAAAAAAGAGTTACTAAAAGAGCATGACAAATTAAGTAAACGGGGTGAAAATTTAAGAGTAATGCGAAATCTTTTTATCGGTTCCGGATTTGTGCAATACATCTCAACGATTTATCTTACGCAGCTTTGTGACCATGCCAATATCCGTTTTCACCGCATGACACGCAATCGGCTCAGCCTGCAGCTAAATGATAACGGTGATTTTGAAATTATCGACTACCTCAACGAAGGCAGAAGCCGCAGTGTGAAGACGCTTTCCGGTGGACAGGCATTCCAGGTGTCGCTGTCGCTCGCATTGGCCCTGGCCGAAAGTGTTCAGAGCAACGCCCGTGCTGATAAAAACTTTTTCTTTATTGATGAAGGGTTTGGAACCCAGGATTTGGAATCTGTTAACATTGTATTTGAGACATTGCTAAATTTAAATAAAGAGAACAAAATTGTGGGCGTTATTTCGCACGTTGAGGAGCTGAAAGAGCGCATGCCGATGACTTTAACCGTGGTGAATGATCCGGAGCGCGGGAGCCTGATTTCGTAAATTATTAGGAATAGAAAAACAAATAATAAACAATTAAATAGTGCCGGAAAAGGCATATATGACTATGAAATATCAAGGTGAATTAAGAAAAATGCCGGTGAAACTAAATGAAGAACATCTGGTAGAGTATGAGTTGTTACTGTTTGATACTGCATCACAAACTGCTGAAAAAGTGGCTTTGAATAAGCTGATAGGTAAAACTATCAGGCTTAGTTACACCGGTGAGATTTTCTGCAAAAGTTGCGGACGAAAAACCAATAAGTCTTTTGCCCAGGGTTTTTGTTAT
>CAYPPC010000157.1:0-7275 GCA_964412435.1 uncultured Paludibacter sp. | reverse complement strand
GAAGCTGAATAAACAGCATCCATGCTTTAGATACAAAAAACCCTATTTATATTGGGTTTTTTTATTTCTGCACCTCTCGCAGAGCACCCTTTCTCTATCTTTTTGCACCACCCTCTCCTTCTTCCGCCAACACCGGGCCCGCGCACACAATTTTTATCTGCTTTTTTCGTTGATTGTATAATAGGATTCACTGCAGAAACTGATTTTGGAAAGCAAGCTGAAAGCAAGCTTTAGTTAAATAAAAGCGTTGTTAACAGCAAAGCAAAAAAGCTGATTCAAGCTGTTTCCCTCAAAAGAGTGAACAGACTTTGAACCTGACTCTGCTGAATCCGACTTAGGTGGTTAAACAGTGTATCCGGGAAATTGGCCCGGCTAAACGCAACTAAATATATAAGTATCAACTAAGATATATACGATCAAACTTATAATCCGGTAAAACATGATTTATGCAATAATCATAATCTCACTCTCACTTGCACTAAGTATATATGTTACGAGAAGCTTATTTGCTCCTTCTACGATTGTATCGGCATTGTGGCTGTTTTGCATTTTAGCCTACCAGTTTTACCCGCACAACTTATTTCAACTTAAAACGCAATTTTACACCGGGATATCGATTTGGGTAGCTGTTTTCACGTTTTTCTCGCTATTTACGCAAGGCATCTATCAAAAACCGAGACACATCAATGAACCATCACTCAAAATCCGGAACTTCTATTTTGCAATCACCCTTATATCCTTTCCGATTATACTATGGAGTGTTTTGAGTTTACTTAAAAGTGAAAGTTTAAGTGGCAATATATACACAGATTTAAGGGCACTGGCAATTGGGAGCAATGTTGACAGCGCCAAAGGCACCTCCAAAAACTACCTTGCCCCGCTGTGGCTTGTAGCCTACTCTATCGAACTGCTTCACTACCGAAGAAACCGGCTCTGGATACTGCTGGTTCTTTTTGCTGTTAACTTCTCATGGGCACTGCTGACTGTTGCAAAAAGTGATTTCTTAAACCTTTTTGTGGCCTCTCTCGCTATATTGTACTTTAGAAAAGTGATTTCAGCCCGGTCAATTCTGATATCACTCGCCGTTATATTCATCTTTTTCTCATCTCTCCAGATCATGAGAGCGAAAGAAGCCGAGCTGAACGGAGAAGAGCTGGCCTACGATTTTTTCACTCAATATGTGCTGTCAGGCATGCCTGCTTTTGAAACCATTCGCCCGGGCTCGTCCGACTATTTTGGTGAGGAGTCGTTCAGAACCTACTACACCGTAAAAAACAGACTGGGTATTTCCAAACGGGAAGGCGCTGATGCCCTGCAAAAGTTTATTCCTGTGGACAGTAAAAAGAAGAACTACACCAATGTTTACACGGTAATTTTCCCCTATTATAAAGACTTTGGAAACACCGGAATAGTCTTGTTTGCAATATTATTAGGCATAAGTTTCGGTTATATTTATAAGCAGAAAATGCTTAACAATAGCCCCATGACTATCTTTATTGCAATTCTCAGCACCGGGCTGATATTGGAGTTTATGAGCGAACAGCATATCACGGCACTTTCGTTTATTATTCAGGTTCTTGTTATCAGCCACATACCGTACTGGCTCACTCAAAAAACACTACAATCTTCCGGGACAAGCAATGCTTAATTCATGAATAAAGTTAAGTCCATATTACAAAACTCCTCCTACCGGCGCGTCGGATCAAACTTCGTCGCACTCAGCTTTTTGAATGGCATCTACATGCTTTCGCCGCTGATTCTTATCCCGTACCTGATCAGAACAATCGGGTCGGAGGCTTACGGAATTTATATTTTCTCCTGGACCTTTATTTACTATTTCATTTTTATTGTCAATTACGGATTTGATTTCACTTCCACCAAAAGCATTGCTATTCACGCTGAAAACAGAGAAGAAATTTCTAAAATATACTCTCTGACACTATTCAGCCGGCTCGCACTGGTGCTTATCAGTTTCATTTTGCTTGGGGCCTCCTTTTTATTTATCCCGAAAATTGCGGAGTTTTCCAAACTCATACTGCTCGGAATCGGCGTAATTATAGGTCAGGCCCTTTTCCCTACCTGGCTTTTCCAGGGAATGCAGGAGATGAAATACATCACCTATGTCAACATGATTACCCGCATCCTGCCCCTTGTTCTTATATTTATTTTCGTAAAAACAGTGGATGACTTAGGCTATATTTTCCTGTTCCAATCTGTCGGTTATCTAATCGGGGGGACTTTCAGCCATTTCTTTGGCGTCAGAAAATATAAATTAAAACTGTCCCGGCCGAAAATCAATGAGATCCGGGACCACCTGAAGGAGGGTTGGCATATGTTTGTTTCAACTATTGGCATTTCGTTTTACAGAGAAGCCAACACACTGATACTTGGTTTTGCAACATCAAATTTTGAGTTAGTCGGGCTTTATGCTCTCGCTGACAGGGTGCTGCGAGCCTTCCAAACTGTTTTCAACTCATTCGGGCAAGCACTCTTTCCCTATTTTGGAAGCAAACTGGCAGGCAGCCAGTCGGGTGGAGTCAATGAGTATAAAAAAATCGGACTTTACTACGCTCTGTTTTTAGCTTTTTGTGTTTTAGTTTTGATTTTCATCATTCAGTATCTGCTCTTCTGGTATGTCGGTTTTGATAATCGCATTCTGGTTGTAAATGCTCAAATACTTCTGCCAGTTGTGCTGATTGGCGGATTAAATTACTATTTGGGTGTTGTGGGGCTGGTTAATCTGAATCAACAAAAAGCTTTTACCAGGTATGTGCTGATTGCCGGTGCAACCAATATCGTTTTATGTTTTACATTGATTCAGTTTATAGAGAGCTATGGCGCAGCTATCTCACTGTTAAGTGCAGAGATTGTTTTATTACTATTAATCTTCAGAAGATTTCAGTTAACCAATCAGTAAGTCAACAGATTATGCTCTTCACAGAAAACACTACACAAAGCCAATTGAAAGAATAAGATGAACAACAAAATACTTATACTACTCGTATTATATCAACAAACACCGGAAGAGAGCATCTCGTACCGGACACTTTCAGATTCAATCGAAGCGTTTGAACTCCCCTATGAGCTGGTTATCTTTAACAACTTTTCAGACATCCGGATACAAGATTCCGGGCAATATCACGTTATTAACTCAGTAGAAAATTTAATGCTTAGCGGAGCTTATAATCACGCCTTAAAGCTTGCTGATAAATATGAGGCTAATTGGCTGTTGCTGCTCGATCAGGACAGCACTTTAACCAAAGCCTATTTCAGCGAATTAAGCCGGTTCTTATTTTCAAATAATGACAAATCAGTAGTTCAGGCTGTCCCTAAACTCTTCTCCGGAAATAAAATGATTTCTCCGCACACCCCCTGCTTTTACAGCAGCTACCGTAAGAGTGTGAAAAAGCAGGGCATACATAAGAGGCATATTATTTCACTAAATTCAGTAAGCCTGTTAAATGTTGAGTTTATAAAATCTGTCGGCGGCTTTTCGCCCGAATTTCCATTGGATATGCTGGATTACAGCACCAGTCTGAAAATCTACAAAGCCGGCAAAAAGACAGCACTGCTGGATGTGGCTCTGAATCATGATCTTTCCGTAACTGACAAAGATACCTACATGTCTGAAGAGCGCTACAAAGGGCTGCTGAATGCTGAAAGTCGTTATTATAAAACCAAAGGACCTGTTGATTTAAAGCTTTATAAAGTCAGGCTGATTGTACGCTTTATAAAGCAAAAACTAACTTTAAAGAATAAGGAACTAGCCTCCTTAACACACAAGCATCTTTTTAATTAATCTATGATTTCAGTTTGCATTACGACATATAATGGCGAGAAACACATAAAACAACAGATTAGCAGCATTCTTACACAGCTCAGCCAATCAGATGAAATCATTGTCTCTGACGACGGTTCGAGTGACAGCACGCTCGCCATTATTGAGTCTTTGAACGACGAACGAATTTCTGTTTACAAGAACAAAGGCAAAAAGGGAGTAATATATAATTTCGAAAATGCACTGAGAAAATCAAAAGGGGAGTTTATTTTTCTGTCTGACCAGGATGATGTGTGGCTGGAAAACAAAGTTAAGACCTGTCTGAACGGACTCAAAGATGCCGATCTGGTTGTGTCCGATTGTTTCGTTACCGACGAAAACCTCAATATCACAGCCGACTCTTTTTTTGAAGTTAACCGCTCCCGGCAGAACAAGCACAGGGCACTTATGCGCAACCCCTATCTGGGTTGTTGCATCGCATTCAAACGATCTCTCTTAGATCTGGCTCTGCCATTTCCCGAAGACATCCCCATGCATGATATCTGGCTCGGTAATGTAGCTGCCTACAAAAAGAAAGTTCGATTTCTTCCTGAGAAACTGATTTATTACAGACGCCACGGAAACAATGTATCCACAGCTTCTGAAAAATCAAATACCACTATAGGTGAAAAGCTAAAATTCAGACTTAATGTTATAAAACACCTGAGAAAGCTACCATAAAAATGAAAGTATCCATCATAACCGCCTCATACAACAGTGCAGCAAAAATCCAGGACACCATCAATTCTGTTGCCGCACAGGACTATCCCAACATCGAATATATCATTATCGATGGAGGTTCGGTTGACGGCACTTTGGATATAATCAAACAAAATGAGAGCAAAATCAGTCACTACCTTTCCGAAAAAGACAAAGGTATTTATGACGCACTGAATAAAGGTATAAGAATAGCCAGCGGGGACATTATCGGCTTCTTAAATTCTGATGATGTTTATGACAACAACCACATAGTTTCTGATATAGTAAATACCCTTACTCAAAACCAGGCAGACATTATTTTTGGAGACATCACCTATCATTCCGATAAAGAGGGAAAACGGAAGATGATTCGATATTGGAAAAGTAACAACTTCAATCATAAAAGTCTGAAATATGGCTGGATGCCTGCCCATCCAAGCCTTTATTGCACCAAAGAGGTATATAATTCCTGCGGATTCTACGACGACAGTTTTATGATAGCTGCCGATTATGACTTTATGCTGCGTCTGTTCAACTGTACAAATTACAAGAAGATATACCTTCCACAGGTGATTGTGAATATGGACACCGGAGGCATCAGCAACAACTCATTAAAAAACATCCTGCAAAAATCAAAAGAAGACTACCGGGCAATCCGTAAAAATAATATAGGTGGATTCTACACCGTTTTTTTCAAGAATTTTAGAAAAATAATGCAATTTCTGAAGCCGGTTACAAAATAACTTTCAGTGCCATGTTCAACGCATCCATTGTACTTTATCAGCACAGCCCTGAGATTATTTCACCCTTGCTTAAGTCTCTGCGTGAAGCTGACGGTCTCCATCATATCACGCTGATCGACAACTCCCCACGACCGGATGAAAAGTTCCGGAATTTTGAGGCTCACTACATTTCCCGTACAGACAATCCGGGCTATGGTGCAGCGCACAACATAGCACTGCGCGAAAGCATAGATCAGAGTCGGCCTTATCACCTGGTTGTTAATCCGGATATTGAGCTTAACGGAAAAATCCTGGATGAACTAATTCAATTTATGGAGCAAAACAGAGATACAGCGCTGGTGATGCCAAAGGTATTCAACAGTGACGGTTCCATTCAATACCTCTGCAAACTGCTACCCTCTCCGGCAGATCTGTTTTTCAGAAGATTTTTGATAAATAAATGGGGAGAGAAACGGAATCGTCGCTTTGAGTTGCGTGATTCCGGTTACAACAAAGTTATGGAAGTACCCTATCTTTCGGGTAGTTTTATGCTGCTCAGAACAAGTGCACTGGAGAAAGTCGGATTATTTGATGAGCGCTTTTTTATGTATCCGGAAGATATTGATCTCTCCAGACGACTCCATAGTCAATTCAAGACTCAATACTACCCATACGTCAGTGTAGTTCATCACCATGCCAGAGAGTCTTACAAAAACAGAAGACTTTTATGGATACATATCAGAAATATAATCAGTTATTTCAATAAGTGGGGGTGGTTTTTTGACAAAGAACGAAGAAAAGTAAACCGGGAAACCTTAGATAAGCTGAATATGTTGTAAATTTGTTGTACTTTTGTGCAAATAAAAGGTATATTCATTCAACTTCAGTTTATTACAATGAACTTCGACATCATTCAAATTTCCAGTGCATTTATTGTTCTTTTCAGTATCATCGATATTTTAGGATCCATTCCTATTATTATGAGCATACGCGAACGGGGCGAAACAATCAAACCTCTTAGCATCAGCCTAATATCCATCGCTATTTTACTGGCTTTCTTCTATGGTGGTGAGGCCATTCTACGTCTTTTCACCGTTGACATCGCTTCATTTGCTGTGGCTGGCTCCCTGGTAATTTTTATTTTCGCTATGGAGATGGTGCTCGATGTTGAATTTTTTAAACATGATGGTCCCGAAGGAAGCACCTCCATTGTACCCATTGCTTTTCCGCTGGTTGCCGGACCGGCCAGTTTCACTACCCTGCTCTCAATTCGTGCTGAATATGCCACAGAAAATATCCTGGTAGCGCTTTTACTTAATATCATCTTTGTTTATCTGGTGCTCAGCTCAACCGATAAAATTGAGAAACTAATTGGTAAGGGCGGAATTTATATCATGCGTAAATTCTTCGGAATTATCCTGCTGGCTATTGCGGTGAAACTATTTACCACTAATCTAGGCTCATTGCTGTAGATAAATCATATTAATAAAGTATACCAAAAAGGGATGAGTTTAAGCGAGGTGCCTGATTATCACACAAACACATCAACGCTTCTCTACTAGATATCTGCTAATTACAAAAACATACAAGAATTTGGATGACCCCGGGTCGAAGTCAACAGAAGAAGTTTTGGACAAATACTCTCAGGCCGGAAAGGAAAAACTTGGGGATTATTCAGAAAGCAGATCAGGAAAACAAAGACCGTGATTTCTTGCGTACCCGGATTTTAGAGATGTATGCCAATCCTCTGAAAAATCACCTGGAGGCTGATTCACTTTAAGATATTTCATATTTTCACCAAGTCGGTTTTGAATAATTCAAAACCGACTTTTGTTTTATTTTAATGCTCAGACTAAATCTTTTAAGAACAAAGTCTCTGAATGACAATTCTTTTTTATAATTTTGCATGAAACAAAGGTCCCTTACCTACCGGATTATCAAGCCGGAGAGAAAACCGATCTGACAATTTGATTATTTATGTCCAACCGATTTCCTATTGCTGTTACAGTTTTCACTGTTATTAGTTTTATAACTATT
>CAYPPC010000156.1:4985-7300 GCA_964412435.1 uncultured Paludibacter sp. | reverse complement strand
GAAGGGGGTGAAAATTGCGTAGTTGATAACGTTATGTATATCCATTCAAGTTATTTGGATTGCGATAAAAACTTAATGCCTAAAAATATTTTGAATGACTATGAAAGGATGAAGATCGAAAACCCAACGGAATATGAAAATATTGTTATGGGGGGTTGGATAACAGAACCGGAGGGAGTCTTAGTACCAAAATCAAAACTTACATTTGTAGAAGATGTAAACAACAGGGATGAAGATGTACAATATCGTTTTGCGGTTGGCGATCCAGCAGACACGGGAGGAGATAAATATTCAATGCCTTTTATGGAGGTGGTGTTTTATCAAGATAAACTACTTTGCTATGTGAAAGACGTTATACATACCGGCATGGGGATTGAAGCAAATACGCAAAGGATAGTCGAAAGGGTCAAAGATTATAGGACGCAGCAAGTATTGATTGAAGCTAACGGGGTTGGACTGGCAGCGTTTTTATTGCTCAAACAGATAATACCCGAGGGTCGGGAAGTAATACCGTTTAATTCATCTGTTAAAAAAGAAATCAGGATTTATTCAAATTATGAGTTCATACCCAAGCATTTTATATTTAGTCAAAAACAGTACGCTGAAAATCAAGAGTACCGGCAGTTTGTAAATGATTTGACTAACTATCAAAAAGATGGAGACAACAAACATCGGATTGATGCAATTGACGCACTGTGCTCAGCAGCTAAGATTTTGAAGTTAAAATATAAACTCTAAAAATAATTAATAAAAAAACATATTAATATCTTTTTTTCTTTTAACTTTGTGTAAAAATTTCATGCATGGGGATTTTAGACAGATTTAAAAGAGTTAAGAATGTTCAGGTAATTGAAGGCAGTTACGGATACGATATTGAAAGTATTGGTAATATCGTAGTTCCTGAAAAACTAACCGACTCAAATGCTTTTACGCTTGCGAACTCTGTTGCTGAACTTGATTTTCCGATTGACTTTTACGCTGATAGAATAAGCAAAGTAAGACGATATATTGCAGATGCAAAGACAGGCGAAGAAATTGAAAACACAGAGTTGTTGAGGTTTATCCAGGATGGCATCAATCCTTTCTATTCATTTTCCGATTTAGTTTATCAATATGTTTATAGTCTATTGGCTTATGGCAATGCCTTAAATTACATGACGGTGCCGTCAAGTTATGTAAATATCTCAGTCAATAACATTCATCGTTGGGATGTTCTTAATCCAGATCTGACAGAAATTGAAGAGTATAGACGGGCGAACATATTACAGTTGTCAGACAAAAGGGATATTATAAAAAAGGCAACTTACGGAATACTTACAGGCAAAGAGCTTATTTTGAATACCCGGAATCTGATAATTGATAACTACAATCTGAGAAAACAGGAGGGGTCGTTAATACTTTCAAAGTCGCCACTATTTACAAGAAATAAATCTATTGACGTTCTTCTGGCTGTATATTCTGCACGTTACAATGTGTATGCAAATAACGGGGCAGTTGGATATTTGGCAAAGAAATCATTGTCTGCAAATCAAGGCAGCTTGGAAAATATCTTTGACAGCACAAACCATAGAGATAAAATAGTATCTGATATCAATAAGCGTAACGGACTAACAGGCAAAAAAAATATTTGGGGCATTTCAGGGGTCCCGATTGAATTTGTTAAAACACTTGCGACAATATCTGAACTCATGCCGCTTGATGAGACTTTGGAATGTGCTATTAAAATAGCTTCAGCATATCAGATACCCGCTGTATTAGTGCCAAAGAAGGATGAAAGCACATTCGACAATCAAGAAAACGCAGAACGTAATGTGTGGGAAAATGGCATCATGTCACTTGACCAGACAGTAAATGAAAACCTTTCAAGAAACTTTGCATTGACAAAGATAGGCTATAAGATAATGAGCGACTACTCAACTGTAAGTTGTCTGCAACAGAATGAAAGCATACATGAGGACTTAAAGGCGAAGAAAATAGCAAATCTAAAAGCATTGAAAGAAATAGCCCCTGAAATTGACATAACAGAAGACATTAACGAAATAATTAATAAAGATGGAAAATAAAGATAAAGAAATGGAAAATCTTTCTATTTGTCGGGCAAAGATAGACCCGAAAAAGGGAGAAGATTACGACTTTCAAGCCGTTGCTGTTCCGTCTGACAATAAACAGCTACGTTACTCATACCAGAATGATGAATATTTTTATCAGGTATTAAGAACAGGAAAGGAAAATATAGATATTTCCCGGCTTGATAATGGACTACCTATATTTGATAATCATGCGTGGGATAAGTCTGCAATAAATACACTTGGTAT
>CAYPPC010000156.1:0-4885 GCA_964412435.1 uncultured Paludibacter sp. | reverse complement strand
TACCTATATTTGATAATCATGCGTGGGATAAGTCTGCAATAAATACACTTGGTATTACAAGAGGCTATGAATTTACCGAAGAAGGAATAAGAGTAAATGTAGAGTTAGGCAGTAGGGCAGATGAGGCGTTGAGGAATGATATTGCCCGTGGAATAATTAAATCAGTAAGCATAGAGGGTGATGTTATTAATTACAGCATTGAGCGAAAAGTTGGTGAGATACCTGTTTACTATGCTGAGCTATGGCAACCTACAAGCCTATCACTCGCACCCGTGCCAAATGACATCGGGGCAAAGATTGAAGTTAAAAGGGCGTTGGCTGAACAGATTGAAAAGTCTAAGAAAGTTGAACAGCCTGAAAACGATAGTTTTATTAATCAATTAATTAAAAAGTTTTAAAAATGAAGAAAGACGATTTTCTTAAAATCATGCGAAATAATGCCAAAACAGCATTAACAGAGCAAGAAGAAAACTATTTCGATTCTATCGGTCAGGCGGTCGAAGAAGCTTTTACCGCTGAAGCCGTAGAAAGAAATAAGAAATTAACAGACATTTCAAATCTGTTAGGAACTTTTGACGAAGGCAAGACAGCCTCAGGAATTATCAGGGGACTGGCTGCTAAAGTTGACGAGCTCGAGGCAAAGATGCCAGCCGGCTTGTCTGAAGGCGACAAAAACAAAATTCGTAGGGCGTTGGAAGCCAAAAAGGATGAAATAAACGCAATCCGAAGAAAGCAAACCAACACACCGTGGGAAATGCAGTTCAGCATTAAACGTGCTGACTCTGCAATGATGCAAACATCAACAGTCGTAACCGGAGCGGTCGCTGACAATAACCCAAATCAATTTGAAGATTTCGAGATCGAGGTTATCCGCTATCCTAAGAATTTTATCCTTGATGCAATTTCAAGTCGTCAAGTATCTAAAGTTCCTGAGCGTTGGGGATGGAAAGAGCAGATTGCAGCCGGGGACGGTGTAGCCGCTGCCGTTCCAGAAGGCAGAGCTAAGCCACTCGTTGATTTTAAATTTGAGTGGAAATATGTAAACAGGAAGAAATACGCAGGACGTATTGAAATGACAGAAGAGGTTGAAATCGACTTTGAACAGTTGATGCTTGATATTATTGACATGTTTGAGAGCGAAGTGTTGAGAGCATACAATGCCGGTATCTTAACTGACATTCTTGCGTGGGCTCCTGCTTATACAGCAACAGCACTCGACGGAACAATCGTGAAGCCGACTTTGATGAATGTCATCTCAGCTGGTCAATTACAGTTAGCAGGTAATGAATATCGCGGAGATGTTCTTGTGATCAACCCGAGTGACTATGCAGCAACTCAAAATATTCAGAATGTAAACGGAGATCCTATTTTTATTCCTGATAATGTTCTTTTCCCGGGCGTTACTTTGTTTGTAACAAATAACATAACAGCAGGGACTGCATTACTTGGTGAGGGGTCAATAGTTAAAGAGCAGCATTCGGGTTTTATTCTTCGTCAAGGCACTTACGGAAATCAGTTCATCGAAAATGAAAAGACAATCGTTGGTGAATTGTTCTCATGCTTGAAGCTTCCTACTGAAAGTAAAAAAGGCTGGGTTAAGCTTGATATTGCAACAGTAACAGCAGCTTTATTGAAAACTAATAATACTCAGTAACTGTGGCTAATTTAAATAAAACCGATAAAATAACACTGGCACCCATGACGGGGGCTAGTGTTGTTGTGGTTGCAACCGCTAAAAATTCTTTACTCAAAGAGGGCAAGGAATATACAGTGAGCGGGATCCATGCAAACACGTTAATAAAAAAAGGTTTTGCAAAACTCAAAAATGTTTAATAAGATGAAAAAATATTTGATTTTATTAGGGCTTATATTTGTAGCATTTATAAGCTATTCGCAAGAAAGAACGGTTAAAAAAGCCTTAGGGTTAAATGAAACGCGTTGGAACTATACCGGCACCGCTGCCGATACTCTGAAAGAAAATAATCAGGATACAATTGATTTCCGATTGACGTATAAAAGTCCGGTAGCAGTTGAAAAGATTGATATTTTCATTCAGGCGGATAGTATAGCGGGCAAAGATTCTATTTATGTTTCTCTTTTAGGCAAAAAGGAACCGACAGGCGCAGCAACTACGTTAATCGCATCAACTGGAATGCTAATAAATCAGTTGAATGAAATAAAAGAGTTAACAGTTTATCAGACAGTTTCAAGTGATACCGTAGGAGGCGCAATCATAGCAACCCCGCTCGATTTGTCATTTCAAGAATATATCTTAAGAGTTATCCAAGACGGGAATGATGACTATGACGGGGGTGCCAAAATTGATTATATGAGATTCAAACTATATCAAAAATAAACAATGGCTAATTGGCTAACAATATCAGATTTTATTGATGACGTACAATTAACGGCCTCAACGATTGCAGCAGTGAATACTTCATTTGATAATTGTTTAACAAAATATCAAAATGAGTTTTTACGCACAATTTTAGGGGTTAAGATGTACAATGAATTGATTGCAGGACTGGCAGAAAATCCAATTCTTGAAAAATGGAGCAATTTAAAAGATGGGTGCGATTTTACGTACACTGATAATTCAGAGTATCATTTACAAGGATTGAAAGAGGCATTGAAATATTACAGTTATGTAAAGTATCAAAAAGCAACTGCAACAACTGCTACAATTCAAAGTAACGTTATTAAAAAATCTGATATTGCCATTATTGCTGAACCGACTTTAAAAGTAGTAGATGCGATTAATCAGTGTATTGAGATATTAGAGGAATTGGAATTTTATATTAAATGGAAAAATACAGACTATCCAAATTTTATATTTTCAAATCCTTTTTCAAATCGTGCTAATCATTTTGGGATATGACTTTAGCAGCTGCAAATAGAAAGTATTTTGTCGATGTCTTTCAAGATTGGATAACAGAAGTAAGAACGGTTTACGATCCTTTAATTGAAGGGGTTGGACTTGAAAAGCCTTATAGCTATTACGGATCAATTACTGAAATAGTCAACTATTTAACAATAAACGACAACGTGAATGCTCCGAAATATCCATTTATTTGCTTGGTTGATGATTTTGAAGAAAGTCATAATTCTGTTTTTGATTGGTACACAGTTAACCCTACTATTTTTATATTTTCAGAAACTTTAGTCAATTATGATCCGCAACAACGTTATGATAATGTGATTAAACCTATATTGTTTTCTTTGATGGAAAAACTTTTACAAGTAATTGATTTTTCAAGCTCAGTATCACAAGCAAATGAAAATCTTAATTATACGAAAAAAACATATAAAGGAACAGTTGCAGGGCAAAGCATACAAGACACTGTTGATTGCATTGAATTGAAATTTCAAAATTTACGAATTAAAAATAAATGTTAAAATGGCAAAATGTGAAGCATACACATACGGGGGGCTAGGCGAATGCACCGCACTCCGTGACCCAGTAAGGGCAATAATGTTGACGGACAAAGGAACGACACTGCCCCTATCTGGTATCAAAATAATTGGCGACAAAGATACCGGATGGACAAGTATACTTGCTCCTCTGGTAGCAGGCAGCACTATCGAAAAAGGCGTACTTATCGACCTGGACAGAGGTGTTGAAGTGACAAGTGCTGAGGCTGAAAAAACAACCGCCTCAACAGGTTTTATCGAACAGACGGGAAGTCAGCAGCCGAGAATGACAGGGTACGCGCTCATGTCTTATTCTGAGTATATGGGTTATTTCAAGGCACAGGGGAAGGCATTTGATATCCCTATTGTATTGAAAAATGGTAATCTCTTGATGACCCCATCGGGCGCTAACTTCAAAGGATTTCGAGGACGTGTATTTGTCAATGAAGGAACAATTCCTAAAGTTGGCGCAGACCTTCAAAAAGAATGTATGTTCGATATTATCTTTGATGATCCTGAAGAGTGGCAAAATCTTGTAGAGGTTGAAACTTCATTTACCTACACTGAATTAAAAGACATCGTCCCTGTCGGGTTGGATGTTGAGGTAACAACAGCTTATGACGGTACAGGAGGAACAGCAACAATAAAGGTTACAAAGCGAAATTCAAACACGCCTTTTACTGGAGTTGCAGAACCAGCTAACATTCAAATTTTAAGTTCGGTAAACGATGTTGCGGTAACAGTTAGCACTGTTAATCAGACAAACAAGGCGATAGGCAGTTATGTAATGACAGCGACAGCATCGTTAAATGGTCCCGTTTGGGCAAGAATAACAGCCGAGAGTGTAACAAAGCGCACTTACGTTTCTAAACCTTTTAAACTTGTATAGTTATGTTAATCGGGAATTTAAGCGTTAACGAATCATTTTTTGAGGGATGGACATTTGATGAATTCAAAACATACTTTAAAAATGCAAAGTTTGCAGAAAGTTCAGGGGTGACAGCGGAGCAGATGGCGAAGATTCTAAAAATTGAGATACCTAAAAAAGAGGTTGAGGCAAAATAAGAGAGGGGGTTTATACTCCCTTTTCTTTTAACACATATAAAGATATTAATATCTTTTTTTTGTACCTTTGTTACATGGCTACAATATCAGAAATAGCAAAAAGACTGAATGATTATGTTAGCAATCTGGATGCTAATATAAATGAGGCTGTTGTTTTCGTGGAAGATCAGATTTTAGATTTAAATCGGGAGCAGATGAAGAAACGACAAGTAGATTCAAGAGATATGCCAATTACTCCAGAATATTCGCCTTCGTGGAAAATAATAAAGAATTTACGCAACCCTAATCTATTTGACACTGGTAATTTTCAGAACAGCCTTATAATTAACGTCGCATATCCAAAATATTTAATAAAATCAACTGATTGGAAGAATGAAAAACTAACTGCAAAATATGGGGATCAAATATT
>CAYPPC010000155.1:0-7320 GCA_964412435.1 uncultured Paludibacter sp. | reverse complement strand
CTGCTCAGATTTGATGTCAATTTTCATGGGGAACATCTCCCTGAGGTGATAAATATAGCGATCAAGTTCTACTTTAAAGGTTTTATACGCCTCATGCATATTTCTTTCCAGATCTGCTCCCAGCACCATACCTACAGATAATCCATTTCTGATACCGTCCAGAATTCTTAAGGCCTGCCTTACACGGGCCGAAGAGAGGTTGATACTGAGCCGGCTGTCGGTTCTTTCGCCGCTTTTGCCTTTGTGACTATGATTCACATAACTGCTACGCAAAACTGCTGCCGTGATGGCATGGTTGATAGAAGGCGCCAGAATAAACTCATTGTTATCTGCATCTTTATAAATAGGGCTTTGCTTATCACCCAGATTCATCTTTTCACTGACCAATTGATGTTCCGATGATCCCAGCACCTTACCGCGCTGTCGCCTTTCAAGATTAAACAGCCAGCCATAAGCACCAATAGAGGTATTGGTACTAATAGATCCAAAGTTATCTGTTTTACGGATTCTGTGCAACTGATAGTTTACCAGTCCCATCCACCAGGCATCCAGCCGGTAGGTAAACAGATCCATAAACTCAACCACCAATAATGGAATTTCTTTTTCCGGTGCAATGCGCTTAAGTTTATTAAGATTATTCTGGTTAAACAGAACATCTACAAAAGCTTTCAGATCCGGCTCATCACTGACTGCATTTTTCAGCTCTTTAACCAGACCGGCAATAGGATGATAATTAATGTGTTTCAGATTTTCAAAAATCACGCTGATAGTTGAGTCCTTGGGTAATTCTATTTCAAAGATATCTTTCAGCATCTTGCCAATTTTACGATCTTTTTCACTAAGACCCTCATAATTGATTACCGGATGCAGCAGTTCACTTGACTCAATCAAAGTGCGCTCGAAGAAAGATTCAGAAACGGGTGTCAATCCCATCATCTCAAGATATCTCTTTTCAGGCTCTTCACTACCCAAATTACCGGAGTGAATTACATATTTATTCTTTAGCTCCAACCAGATATTAGTCAAATGCTTTAAGACCAAATAAAGCTGTTTGGCAAATTGGTGAAACTCTTTATCGCTGTTTTTAATATGGCTGTCACCATCACTTTCAAAAGCAAATCTGGAAAAGGCGGTGGTGGGCAGTATTCCATAAGGTTGAGCACCAATTCTCAATGGAGGTATTACGCCCCTCGCCATACCATAACTACTAACAAACTCCGGGATTTGCGCTAAAAACGGTTGAAATTTTTTCTGTATCGCTGTATTTCCCTTGGTTTGGTCAAATCCAAATGCTTCCGAAATCAATCTATTGGCATTCTTTGCTTTCTGAATCTCATCATTATCATAGCTATTTACCCGGGCTAATGTATCCTTGAAAAAAGAGTCATCTACTCCGAAAGCATAGACTAATGAGTTCTTTAGGGCTGAGTTTGCTGTTTCAAATCGCTTTTCAACATCAATTTCAAAGCGTCTTTGCTCTAATTTATCTTCATCACTGCTATATCCTGAAACAATTTCATCGTCGATGGTGTTGGTGGGGGTACCAATCTTCAGGAAGTCCAGGCCCGACTGACCATAAATATGACCGTTCAGAAAGTCTCTCAACACCTCTTTGCCCGCACCAGATTTCACTCCAAACACATAAATGGCAGAGAATGAAGCATTCCGGAAATTCTCATCATCGTGCGGTAGCGGTATGGTGATGGCCATCCCCGACTTAACGGCGGTCTCATAATCAGTCATCCATTTTATACCACCCCGAAGCTCCATTTCACCGGTTTTTTCATCCACAAAGAAAGGATTGACCTCATCGTTCTCATTGAGGTCAATGCTTAGCGCCAGATCCCTTTTCACTTTTCTACCCGCGTGAATAATTCTCTTATGGATATTCCTTCGGTTAATTTTTAATTTTGCATCACCCACAAAAAGAAATCTGTCCGGCATAATGGCCGAATAGGGGCCTGAAATATCCTCAGGATTTCTGTACTCTTTTATCTGGGGGAAGAAGTTGTTATTTTTGTCCAGACTGCTAAGGTATTCTACTGTAAAATCTTTTAAAGAGATTCTTTTCTTTTCTAAATCACTGAGAATCTCTTCTAACACTGTTATTTGTTCACTTAAGGTCCTCTCATAACGAATTGCTCCACTTTTTTTCCAAACATCATAATGCCTCACATGATTTTTGTATTGTCGCAAGGCAAATTCCAGGTTTGATACAATATAGTCATAGAGATAATCAACTATTTTATCATAGCTATTTAATATAGTCTGAATAGCCGGAAGATCACTTTCTACTTCAGAGCTAATCTTTTCTAATTGAATTCCATCCGGGCTGTCAGGTTGCATTATAACCTTCATACTACCCAATCCTCTGAACTTTTCCGAATTATCAGTAAACCGACTAATCAAAGCTTCCAGTTCTGCATAATTTTTATAAGGCCTTTTATACACAACAGACTGGCTATTTTTCATTTCAGCCTCCATTTTACTGTAAGCAGGAATACTTTCCGGCCGAAGGGTTCTTACAATCCAGGAGGCACGCATCACACCATACTTTCTCCAAAGCCGATTCCACGCCTCTTTTTCAAACATCTCTACTCCGGAAGCGATATACCATCTGAGCCAAAACTCCCTACCATCTTCTGCCTCTTCCCGGCTCAGCAATTTATCGTGCTGGTGAATAAACACTTCATCCGGGAAAACACGCACACAAAGCTGCTTCTGCTTTACAAAGCTCTCCTGCTGTACTTTCTGTTCTGAAAGGTGATTTGTTTTGATTTTGTTTAAGAGTGTATCAAGCCCGCCGGAAATGTCGTAATCTGCCTGCTCGTTTTGTTTCATTAGTTGAAAATAATCACTTATATCCCTCTTTAAGCGATCAATTAAGTCAATTAATAACTCTTTTTGTCTCGAATAATCAATAAAGGTTTTCTCACTTTTCACTACCAGTCTGTCAATCTTTTTAAGCAGTGTTTTGTAAGGGATATGCTTGTTTATAGCGCGGGCATGCAGAAGCTCTAATTTTAGTTGCAGCAACAATTGTGAAAGGTTGACAAAGCTATAAGAATTACGGGGCTTTTCATTAATATTGTAATATATGTGATAATTAAAGTCACTACATGCTTTTTCAGCACTTGCCAGTGTCGATTTCCACTCTTTGTCATATTTCTCCAGCAATTTCTCTGATTGAAACGCTTCCTTTTCGTAAACTTTAGCCATATTAGCCGCAATATTGCTAAAAAGAGTATTCCACTTGCCTGAGTTGATAGTATGCAAACCATCTATGATTTTTCCCCGCTGATGATTATTCAGAGAAGGCAGTTTATCAAATTCCTTGATAGCTCTCCTGAAAAAAGCGGCGATTGTATATACGCGTCCGGTAACATATCTGTATAAACGGATATTTTCAGCCTCGATATTTTCCGGTTTGGCATAAAAATCGGTGCTTCGGTAGGGAGTTTTTGTATATTCAGACAGCGTACTTAGTGATTTATAACTGGCCTCCAACTCTCTGAGAAATATTGTTGCCGGATTATTCTTTAATGAAGAGGAAGTCTCAATATGATCAGCTGCTTTTTGGATCTGATGGAGATAGTGAAAAATTCGATCCCGCTCTTCTCCTTCAAAAAGAGAGGCAACAAAGCTTCTCAAATAGGATGAAATAGATACTATTACAGTTTTATCCTCCGGAGAAAGCAGATCCAGCTCTTCAATTTTTATTCTTAAATCGTAAAGATTCTCCTCCAAGGAAAACGGAGCCTGGGGTCTTGACAACTTCTCTATCAGCCCGATAAATGCTGAAATCAATTCCATTTTCTCAATTTCATAAGAAGGAAGGTTACTCACTTCAGCTTCTCTGAAATGAGTTTCCAGCCTTAGCGGAAAAAGCATATAGGGAGAGAGCGTGCTGTTATTGGTCACCGCCTCATTAATCTTTGCAATTCTGGCTGCATTTAGTTTGTTATCTATATTCTTCATGGTTTACGCTTTTAATCTAAACTATACTTTCGAATGTTTTTATTCAATTATACCCAGCCACTCAGGAACTGGCTTACATGTTTGCCATAAATATGAGGACCAACAAGCCGGCTGGCTGCATTTTCCCCAGCATGTTTGTTTGAGTTTCCTTTGGATGCTCCAAAACGTGTTTCTGTGGGTCTGTTCATAAATGTGAGGAAATAACCGGGATCTTTTGTCTGCGGATTACCCACCAGGTCATTCAATTTTACAGGGAATCCGACAATATAGAGATCATCACCGAGCCAGGCCGCCAGATCGGGCAGCATTTTTTCGGCATCCGGATTGATTTTAATTGTGTTGTCGCCTTCCAAGGCTGCCTTACTCAGATAGACCACTGTTTCCGGGTATTTCTTCAACAACTCCCCTTTGATGGCAAAAATCAACAGGTCATCCTTGCCCGGCATATGGTTTTGTCCCAGTCTGCCTTCATATTGTGCATTTCCTTCCATAGAAAATTTATTCCATTTGTGCAGGGGCTGAATATCAAAGAAATTCTCATTGCGAAGCGACTCAGCGATTTCAGTCTTCACATCTGTATCCCAGAATTTACGGAAATAGGATCCCCGCTGATCGGTCGGATACTCCCGCCACAGCAGCTCTTTACCCATTTCGGTATTCATACCACAAAGGAAGGCCTCCACAAATTCCGGATTGTTGACAAAGAGTGCCATCGAATTATCAGGCATCGATTCAGAAGCAGGCAGAATAAAACGGGTAGAAAACTGCTTCAGATAGTAATAAACCGGCTCCGGATAGACCGGATAGGCCATCACCGGGTATTGCGAATGGGTCAGCTCTTCAATATATTTTCTCTGCAATGTCTCATTACTTAAAAACTCGCGGTAATATTCCTCAATAAACTTAATTATACGTTCACGCTCCTCGCTGTTAAGTGGGTTGAGTTCGTTGAGTAAAGTGTCTGTGTCTTTTTTGATATGATCTGTCGTTGGAGTCTCTACAACCTTATTATCGTCAAGAGTCACACGTCCTAAAAGCTCTTTAAATTTATCGCTTTTGTTAAGTTCAGACAACAAATCAACCATTTTGTTATATTGTTCTGCATAAGATATAATACCAGTTAACTCTTGATAATAAACCCAAAGGTCTTTATCTCCCATTTCGTAAACTTGCCTCTCTTTTCTTAACAAATCAATATCAACAGTAAACCTGTCAGCTCCAGGAAAGAAGTATGGTGCAATATTTTCCCTTATTTTTTCTAGGCTATCTTTCGTTCTACGAAAATTCTCATATCGGTGTAGAAACAGATTAATTAAAGTTTCTGTTGAGTTTATTGGTAAATAAATAGACACATTAAATAACTCAAAACTTTTAACTTTTTGTCCCTCGGCAATTCTAAAAAACTTACCGACTTTCTTTAGATTCACAATGGAAGAGTACTTACCTATCACAGCATAAGCCTGATAACTCTTATCTTCCATAATATCCTCTGACACATAATAAGCCCCTTTAAAATACGTACACTTTTTATCAGTATTAAAATATCGCTTATAAAAACTATTAGATAACATCCTGACTCTGATTTTTGAGTCTTTTGTATCAGAGCCATTATAGTTATATGTCATACCAGCACTTTTGGAATCATTAAAACAATTCCATCTTATTAAGTCTGTACTGATAACATCATCAATATCAAAACTTATTCTTTCATTCCCATTCTCGGTTTCCTTATTAAAAAAAGCATTGATAAAATGTTGAAAATTACTTAATCTTGAAAACTTTACAAGTCCCACTTCGTTTATTGGAGGAACCTCACTTTGAATCCAAAGTTTTTCTATTTCTTTTTTTAATCTTTCAATACTTATTTTGTTTCCATCCAGACAAGCATTCAAAATTTCCTCACTATCTTCTCTACGATAACTAATTTCCGGCTTAACATTAAAACTCTCCCCCCAGTAACTTGGTGACCATTCAATCAGCCTTTCGACAACATATCTTGCATCTTTAGCAACCTCTTTTATTTTGGTAAAATATTTCAAATCCACCAACCCGCCAATCTGGTGCTCTTTCCACCGGAACACATTCTCATTAATAATTTTATCATTAAGCGTAAAGGTACTGAAAGAGGCGGGCACAGACTTTTTCAAAGCGAGGCTTTGAAATGCCGGCGAAGCATATGCAGCAGGTACCTTCGCTTTATTCAGGATTGAATTCAACGATCCGGTTTTTGATGATGAGGCATTTTTCATAGGTTGCAGATAGAGCATCAGCTGATTCACAGCGCGGGTATTGAAGCGCGTATTAAAAATTTCACTGTTCACCTGCAAACTCAACAGATATTCTCGCAGACGCTGATTAAGCTCATTGATCAGCTCAACCTGCTCCCAGGCGCGGTTTACAAACTGTTCCTGATTTTGCTGTACCGTTTTTCTACCCAATCCGGCAGCTGCCCGGTATCTCACATCGAGATTGAGTGCCGGGAACCAGGCGTGCTCTTTATTGTCTACAAAGTCTAATGAGGTAGCCATGGTGTGTTTGGCGCCGTAGAGAGGCGGCACTACCCAGGGATCATCATATTTTCCTTTTTTGATGGCTAATTTTTTCTTCAACCAATTTATAAGCGCTTTAAAAAGAACTGCAAACAGCTCAACTATCAACTTGCCCATCTCATCCTTATCAGCCTTTTCCCGTTTCTCTTTGTCAAAAGCCAGTTCCATCAGGCGCGATAAATTACCCCCTACATCAACGGCATCTACATTGACAGTCTGTTCTATTTCACCCTCTTTGTTGGTGCCGACAAGCTCAATATTCTCTGCCAGGTCCGGACTTTTGTTAAGAAACTCTCTCATCACAGAGGCTGTTTTCTTTTCATCTTTTCCCGCCGGGAAAGCGGTGGATTGAAAGCCGACCGGCTGTGTAGCCACCGGCACATCGATCACTTTCCGCTTAGGTGGCTTTTTCAGCAGGGAGTAATTCAAGCCATTACCCATTTTCTGAACATCTACTTTCAGAGCAGCCGGAAGTTCGTCGGTGGATATCGGGTATAGTTTTCGGGCCAGTTCCGGAAAAGTCTCTTCCGTAGTTTTAAATTCCCAGTGAAAATAAACCGGAAAATCGAGTGCACGCTCTCTCTTGTTTTGCAGCTCCAGTTTACCCTCCCAGGCAGAGCGTTGCGCAGGCACAGTATCAATATTGAGTCCTAATCCTGAAAGACGACCGGTTTCAAAGGTCGGCACAAGAAAGACAGTGTACTCAACATCATTTTCCAGCTTTCGGGTAGATAAAATCCTGGAGAAGCCGAGATCTTCATCCATTTCCAAAACCCGGTTGACACTTATGACC
>CAYPPC010000154.1:0-7352 GCA_964412435.1 uncultured Paludibacter sp. | reverse complement strand
CTCACTCCACTCTCTGTCCTGAATGTTGACACCGGCACTTTTACCGCTTTCAACAATTTTGAAATCTGCCATATAAGGCTGGATGCGGCGGGTCACAGGCGGACGGGTTGCTGAAACAAACTCCTGGAATTCTATCACACGTGCCATATTCATGGAGAATGCAGCTGAAGCCTTGGTATAAATTGAAACCTGGGTTTCACCACCGGCCGGTGTAACATCCTGTATCAGCGTTATATCACTGAAAGGGTCACCTGTTACCGGCAAACAAACATCACCTGCGCTTACTTCAAAGTGACAGGTTCCTTCTGCCAGACCATCACACACATTATAGTAGAAACTACCGCGGCCTTGCACCCATTCCGGATTCGGCAGACCACCCTGCATAATCATAGCAGCACTGGCTTTCAGAATATTCACCTTAATTTCTTCGAAATAGAGGTCGATATTGATTCCAAAGGTACCTTCAATTCCGGCATAGAATTGCCCCAAAGCGTACCATCCGTCAACACCGGGTGAAGTGGATGTTCCTGCACAGTGGCGATTAGCATCCGGCCCTGCATAGGTCATATTGATATCTGCCCCTATCACTGCTTTCAGGTTGTAGAAGAAGGGGAAGAAATTAACGTCTCCGGTATTTAGCACCATAGTTAATCCTGTGGCTATTCCCTGACCCAGTGGCATCGGCGGGCGTGGTTGCCCTTCCATCAACGTAGTAACATCACCGCCTCCGCGGAAACTGCTGCTGTTGCTCATGCCCTGATTAAATATCCGGATAAACTCTGCATCCGGCTCCGGTAAAACTACCGGTATGTCGTGACCCAGCATCAGATAAGCTGTTACACGCGCCAGTTCACTGTCACCCATTTTAAGACTCACCCCACTGCGGTTGTCCGGTGTTCCCATATGGAAAAGCCATTTATCCGGTCCGGCGTAGAAGGTAGCCCAAACCATCGCATTATCAGCTGTCCAGTTGGGCGGTACCTGGCTTAAGTTACCCAGTCCGGTTAGTATTGGTTTTTGAGCAGGCATTTTCAGTTTCACAAAGAACTGTCCGTCAAATGTTGCCGGTTGATGTGCCGGTGTATTCAGAGTCAGTCTCACATAACCAGCAAGCGGCGAATCACCCTCCCGGCCTACAGTTGTTACAGAAACTCCTTCTGTGGCAGCCCTGAAAGTTCCGGTCAGCTGCAACAGCTCTAAACCGTGCGAGAAGCTAAATGAAGCCTCCAGCGTTGCATCCACATTGTAGGCGCGTCCCATATCGCTCGAACCGATCAATACCATAAACTTCAGCCCTAAATCTGTATCATAATTAGGAACATAAGTAATACCGGTAGGCGCACCGGAAGTAGTAGCACCGGCCACATCTTTTCCATCCGGGATTTTACCGCTCATAGTCATATGGTGGTAGAAACCGCCACCAAGTCCAAAGAGTGAGACACCATCTAAAATTTCAATTCCATCAGAGAATACGCCCACACCATCCACATAGAAATAGGAGAACCATTGTTTCGTATTAAACTTTCTGGCTCCGGGCTCTTTGCGGGTTCCGAAATCGGCATTGATGTTTACACCTACACTTGACCCTAAGTTAATCTCCATCAAAACTCCACCCCGGATTCCTTCATCCAGTCCGGTTTTGTAAAACTCCAGATTACCGGCCAGTTTAATTTCTGAGGTTTCAATATCCACTGAAATCTGGTCAAGTTCAACGCCTGTAAAGGTGAAATGCTGAGGTTTCGAAAGCAGATTCATATCGAATAGCACAGATACTTTAGCCTTGGCTGAAAATCCGTTTTCACCTCCGGTCAAAGTTATTCTTGGCTCAATGGTTACCTTATCATTGGAGAAACTTAAAGACTCCAGAGTTATCGGGAATCCGGACATGGTCCCCTCGTTGCTGCCGGACTGTTCTGACTCATCGGGAGCCATATCTGCCCAGTTCACATAGTTAGGTCCGCCTCTACCGCCTCTGCCGGAACCATCACTGTTTGCACCACCTGCATCTGAGCAGTTGGCTGTGAGGGAGTAGGCAAACTCAGAGTTGTCAAATCCATTTTCGGAGTGTATTTTCAGATTTTGCACACAAATACCCGGCAATTCAATTTTACTAGCAATAATACTGCCTCCGGGCAGATAACTGTTGTCTATAGTTAATGTAGCGCACAGATTGGCCTCGATATAGCTCTCTTCGCCCACGACCAGCTCCACATAGGTACCCCGGTTAATGACCGCATTAGCCATAGAGATTGGAATTTTCAATTCATCAGCCGGCTTCACGCTCACCACCATATTAAAATCATCCTCAGTGTTTACAATAGCGGCCTGGTATCTCATAAACTGTGTTTCATCCGCTATCGGCAATCCCAGTTTGCCACTGAATCCGTAGTCACGGAAGCTGCTTTGCACCACGTGCATGGCTACAGTATCAAGAGAGGCTTTCCAGCCGTTCATATCACCGTTTTGCTCCCAGCGAAGCAGGTTTACAACATTCAGAGCAAAGCTGATTCCGGAATTATCAATCAACATATCTTCCATGCTAAACTTGATACGTTTGCCTTTATCATCGTTCAAAAACTCCGGAGTTTCAACATTCAGGTCTTTCAGATAGAATCCTTTCCAGGTATTTTCCATACCGCTACCGCTAAATGCCGCGTGAACATAATCTTTCGGAAGTGATGCGTTCAGAGTTCCCGGATTCTGCACATCCGACAGGTCAATCCAGATATTATTACCCGGAGAAAACGACCATCCATCGGCATCCGGAAGCTGGAAACGATCCATTTCAAGACGTACAATGATATCGTTCAGACTGGTAAAACGACTTCCGAAACGAGCTTCCACCTGTCCTGTTTCCAGAGCTTTCCCCTGAGCATCTTCAGGCACCATCCACTCGCGGGTGAACTTCATGGCACCGGCCAGATGCAATGCTTTAAATCCGTTGCAATCCCACTCTACCGAGGTCACGTCCAGTTCGCCGGTGCGACCGGCAGCACCATTAATACGGAACTGATTATCATTTTCCATATTAATAATCTGATCTTGTGGCAAGTACAATTTTACATCGTTTGCAAGACCCTGGTTGGTCATACACACCTGTGCACCCATCGATATAAAGCCTCCCAGTTCATCCAGGGTGGGTATCGTAAGGTTAGCCACCAGGTCGAGATGAGCCGAGTCCTTTTCAAATGTCATGGAAGTAATTCCCAGAATTATTTTATTTCCGTCAATCTCGTTGTCAATACCGATAGGCAAGCTGACCTCAGCACCCGGTTGCAACAGACTCAAAAGTCTTCCTCCGGCCTCCATGGCAGCTTCCATATCTTCGGCATCATATTCTGTCATACTGATGGATTTGCCAAAATCAGAGAGGTGCGAGTTAAGCGTAGTTGTAGCCGCCACCTCCGGATTAATTGTACCTCCAATCATCTGTCTTTCAGCATTGGCAATCAAACCTGTGAAATCAACTTTCAATTTAGCATTGCGCAAAAATGGAATGGTTATCAAACCTTTACCATTGCCACCGCTAATTTGAGTAACCTCCATGGAGAATCCGGCAACTGTTATAGTTTCGCCAATCTCTACAAACTCACCGGCTGTTTCGTCAGTGATCACCGGGAATACACAGGGGGCGCCGCACTCGGCATCCACCAGCTCCTCTTTTTCGGGCTCTTTCTTAACAATCGGTTCTCCGGTGCCTTCAATGACTAATCTTCTCACCTCACTGGCGTGGTAAATATCGTTATCAGTGATGGCTGCACCTCCCTGACAAGGAGAAACATTATTGAAGTTTTCTGGATCCTTCAACCAAACCACCCGCCAGTAGAGCGTGTCGGCCTGATTCAAATCGGCTGAAATAGTTAAATCTTTATACACATTGGATGTGAAATGATTCTCATCAAACTTACGTTCCGGAGTACGGTCAAAAGTTTCAGAGAATGATTCAAAGTTCGGATTGTCCTCATCAAAGGAAGTAGCATTGTTGTAAGGTTCATTCTGGATTTTCTTCAGCTGACAAAAGACAATGTTTTCTGACTGGAAAGTAGGTTCCGTTGAAACCTGCAGAACCAGTTTTTCTCTGACATATAGACCCGGTACTATAGGATCTTTGCTGCCTTCTATCCTGAACACCTTAAACGGAGGTAAGGGATTGGAAGGTTTTTCACCGGTTTTAAATGAAAAACTAACCGAACCGGGTTCCAACACGGCATCATTCGCGGGTGAGTGCAGTACCGGACGAGGCATACCAATCACCGAGGGCTGATCTGACAAAGCGCTCAAACTAACCATCTGCTGCGAGCTGCGGGAACCCACATTGAATTTCAAAGTGACATCGGCACTCATCGAAACCGACTCGCCACGCCCCGCATCAAAGGTTTTATTATTGTTAAGTAAAGGGATATAAGTTTCAACATCAGAACCGGGCGGGAAGAAGAAATCAAGCTCTCCCGGAAACTTCCTGTTGAAGTATTTGTTCAGGAAATTCTTTGGTCCGGGACCATTTTTCCAGTTATCGGAGGTTCCCCCGCTAACACTGCCCAAGCTAACTCCGTCAAGCATTCTGTTATAGGTAATCTTCGCCTCCAAACCGGACAGGTTGTCGCACGAAGGGTCAAATTTCATGATATAAAACAGATCTTTGAATGGAATAGTATCACCGGCTGACGGATAGACTGTGTTGGCAAAGAACACTGGATTATCACAAGGATTTACAGCAGGAACACCATAAGTAAAAATATGAATATTGCTGTTTCCATTATTCAAAAACATATCATCCTCATTGACAACAGTCACCCTGACACCCAAAATGTCGCCCACATTTAATTCGGGCAACATGCCGGAGCTCATACTGTTAAAGTTTAACCCGGAGATATCCTCTTCATACATAATGGGTTCGAAGCGTTGAGGGAACTGGCTCTGCGGTCTTCCCTGAGAGATAAAATCAGTGGCTTCCTGAACATCTCTGAAACGTACCAGCTCTACAGTAAACCGGTCATTTACCATCGAGTAATTGGCCACCATCCAGCTAAAGTTGATCGAATTTCCATCATTATCAATTACCCAGGAGTCGTGCATCGGAGTTTGAATCTCCGGCGGATTGCGATATGCTACCGAAAAACTGTGGCAATTGTTGGAACCGGGAGTCGAAATCAGTTGTCCGGATACAGGATCACGCGCTTCCACACAAAAGTTGTAATTACCGGAGGGCAAACTGCGGGTGAGCCGTATCTGGTTCACAATCGATGCCGGTGAAATATCAAAATCCTGAATACTTGCATTTTGAAACTCCTCAATCATCCGTGTCACATTGTAGGAACGCGCTCCGGGTTCAACATCAATTACGTAGTTTCGTGCACCGTTCACATTAGTAATAGAGACAGGTCCGGAGGTAGTGCTTCCGGTGAGTGTAAGCACAAAATACGCCTCCACGTCCTGAGTGGAAGTGTTCACTATATTAACCAGAATATTATCAGTCATATTCTCAACTGAGCCCCGAATCTCTGCCGGTCCGGCCAGATTGACAGTCAATGATTGTGCACGGAGGCTTGTCTGCCAAAAAGCAGTCCCCAGCATAATAATTAAAAGTGTGATTATCTTTTTCATGGCCATTTATTTTGAAGTTGAGAATGAGTAAGCATAATTAAGGCGGACACGCAGGTCGTTACGTGCCGGTAAAATTTGAGTGTTTCGCATCATATGGTTCAGGCTGAAACTAACTGAGTGGTTTTTAGGGTGTTTCCATTGCGCCTGAATTCCACTGTTAATAATGTTTCCGTCAGCATCTCCATTGACACGGTTGATGCGGTAACCAAACTGGGTTTTGAGGTTAATATTTTTTAGCAGCACCACGCCATAGCTGGCGGTAGCACCTATTCGTTGTGTGTCGCTATTATCTCCCATGTCAAATGTGGAATAATCCAGACCCAGTCCGGCATTCCATTTATTTTTCAGAACGTAGCGATAAGCGGCATTGGTGTAAAAATTACTGCTCTTCATCAGCTGACTTTCCGACTGAATCAGGTCAAATGTATTTTGCGAAATTGAAGCTGATATCGAATGAGGCTGCACTTTACCGGTTCCCGGTTTGAACTGAATTCCGGCATTCCAACCCATCGTGTTGGTCACCAGCTTCAGTGTGTCAGCCACTTCTCTCAGCAAAGGCATGCTGTTTTGAGCCATATTATTTATACTGAACTGTGCGCCCAACTGTTTTGAAATGTTCCAGTTGGTAGTCAATGAGGCCACCGTACGTTTTTGCGCATTCCCGGTGAAGCCATCCTTGTTAACAAACTGCAAACCGGCATTACCAAAAAGACTCAGCTTCGATTTGAACAGAGAACCATTCAGATCGAGCAGGTAGTTATCAAAATTGGTTTGCATAAATGAGGTACCCAGGCTGCTGTAGAGCGGGTCAACGTGCTGATACTTCACACCAACATTGAGCGTTTTAATACGCACAGAAAGGCGGCTGTCATAAGCAAAAGCAAAACGGGAGGTAGTATTAAAAGTAGCGAGGAAACTGAGCCGGTCCAGCCAGGCCTGCTCTTTTTCATTCATTTCAAAAAGGTCTCCATTAATATTGTGAGTCACCAGGCTGGCAGCTGCATTAACGTGCAGGGTAATTATCTTGAAAAAGAGCTGATTTAGCTCGGCGCCTATCACCAGATTTTCCATCGGGTAAATATGGTGATTGAGCAGGGAATCCACCGAACCACTCTCAGGATTATCTTTGGCGTGAAACACCTGAATATTAAAACTGTTGGCAGGACGCCCCACTCCAATCCGAAAACCATAAACATTACGTTTGTAAAACTCCAGCTCCGGATCGGCGAATGCCAGATACTGGTCACCCAGGTTATATGGATCTACCACCTTACCGGTGAATGCCAGGAAGTTAAACTTCTGAAAGTTGAGCTCTAGCCCGGCACCCAGCGTTGTCATTCCCGAAAAAACATAGGGTGACAATGGGTAAGAGCGGTAGCCCAGGTGAACTCTTGCAAATTTGTAAGAGGGGCTGATGCCGAACTGCCGGAAAGTGAGTGTATTAAATCCGCTTCCGTAATTGCTGTAATAAAACGACAGCGGGAGGTTGAAGTTGTTGTAGAAACTCAGGTTGAGATTCAACCCCATATTGTAACCCAAAGGAGAGTTACCTGCATTGCGTAATCCTTCAAGATAGTTCACACCGGCATACACACCACCGGAAAGAGACAGAGGTTTTTCTTTCCCTATATTCTCCAGATTTTGTGCATGAGATGTTACAGCCAGAAGCAGCAATGCAACGATGAAAACAAAAATTTTTTTCATAAAACTACTTTTTTGGTAAATGCATCTTCGCTCAATTAAATTTA
>CAYPPC010000153.1:0-7375 GCA_964412435.1 uncultured Paludibacter sp. | reverse complement strand
CTCACTCAGGCTGTTTTGCTTCATCAGGTCTTCGCGGTAGTCTGATTTTGCTCCGACAGAGAGATTGAAAAGCTCCTCCATAATGCGTGACTTCATCTCATCGGTTGCTTTATTGGTGAAGGTCACTGCCAGTATGCGGCGATGCGCCCGGTGATCACTCTTGGCAAACAGCTTTTCGATATACTCTTTGGCGAGGGTATAGGTTTTTCCTGACCCGGCCGATGCCCGGTATATTTTCAGTTTGTTACTCATAATCAGCAATGTTTTTATTAAATCTTCATTTCACTTAAAAGATGGCTGTTACTCCGTAATAGAGCAGAAATCCACCGGCAACCAGCTTTACCACTACGCCGGAAATAAAACCGACAAAGGCTCCAAACCCGGCTTTTATCGCTGCACGTGTCTCTTTACCTCCGGTTAGTTCAAAAATAACGGCACCCAAAAAAGGTCCGATGATTATGCCCCAGGGGGCGAAAAATAGCCCTGCAAGCATTCCGGTTGCACTGCCCCAGACACCCCGTTTGCTGCCACCAAATTTCCTGGTTCCCCAAATGGGAATCAGATAGTCGAGTAGCTGCACTAAAATAATTACAACTGCCCAGAATATCAGAAATTTCAGGCTGAAATCAATGCTTTTGGAGAAATGCAGCAGCAGGATACCGGCATAGCTAAGCGGCAATCCCGGCAACACCGGTAGTACGGCACCCGCAATTCCCGCAACAATCAGCAAAAGTCCTGCAATAATTAAAACAATATCCATCAATTAGTTTTTAATTCATTCTTACAAAGATACACAAAACCTCTTTTTTCTAAAGGAAATTGCCTATTTTTGTAGAGGCTTTTTGGTGAAGCCTGAAATTAAGGATGGATTGAACGGAGGAGCATATGGCAAAACAGACAAATCATAAAGAAAAAGCATTTAAAATTGGTCTGGCATTGAGTGGCGGAGGAATTAAAGGGATGGTTCATGCAGGTGTTCTCAAAGCGCTTGAAGAGCATAATATCCGTCCTGATATCATTTCGGGAGTCAGCTCCGGAGCCATTGTTGGCGCACTCTATTCCGACGGACACACTCCCGATGAAATTGCCGATATTTTCGAGAATGTGGAGTTTAGAAAAATGACTAAACTGCAGGTTCCGAACGGCGGGTTTTTCAAAACAGATCCATTCAAAAAATTTTTAGGCAGCAAGCTGAGAGCTAAAACCTTTGAAGAGCTGAGCATTCCGCTTCGCGTGGTGGCCACCAACCTGGATAAAGGGAAGAGCGTGGTTTTTTCGAGCGGCAACCTGCTGCAACCGGTGATGGCATCCGCCAATGTGCCGGTACTTTTTTCGCCAATAATGATTAATGATGAGAACTATGTGGATGGCGGAGTGTTTAAAAACTTTCCGGTTTCCACAATTCGTGATGAGTGTGAAACGCTGATTGGTATCAACGCCAGTCCCATGGTGGCTGATGAGTATAAAAAATCGGTTTTGCATGTGGCGTTGCGTACTTATCACTTTATGTTTAAAGCCAATATTCTGGCAGACAAGAAGATGTGCGATTATCTGATTGAGCCGGTGGATATGGGTAATTACGAAACCTTTGAAACTGAAAAGGGCCGCGAGATTTTTGAACTGGGTTATAAAGAGGCAAAAAAGAGCATTAAGAAATGGAAAATAAAGCATTTACAAACAGATAAGATTGAAGAATAAATAACTAAACACTAAACTAAATCCCTAGAAACAAATGATTTCAGTATCTGAAAGATTGGCGTCGCTGGCACCCTCGGCAACGCTGGCAATGGCACAAAAAAGTGCCGAACTTATCGAACAGGGTATCCAGATTATTAGCCTGAGCGTTGGAGAACCCGATTTTTTTACTCCCGACCATATTAAAGAAGCCGCCAAAAAAGCAATTGATGATAATTTTTCATTTTACACGCCGGTGGCGGGCTATCTGAGTCTGCGCAAAGCGGTGTGCGAAAAATTGAAAAAGGAGAACGGACTCAGCTATGAACCGAATCAGATTGTTTGCGGCAATGGTGCCAAACAGGCGCTTTGCAATGTGCTGCTTTCTGTTATCGGCAAGGGCGATGAGGTGATTATTCCGGCCCCTTACTGGGTGAGCTATCCTGAAATGGTGAAGCTGGCTGAAGGTACGCCTGTGATTGTACACGCCGGCATTGAAGCCGGTTTTAAGATGACACCCGGGCAACTGAAGGCAGCTATTACGCCTAAAACCAAAGCACTGATGATCTGCTCGCCTTCCAATCCGACCGGAAGTGTTTATACCCGTGAAGAGCTGCAGGAGTTGGTTGATATCCTGGCGGAGCATCCCGGCATTCTCATCATCTCCGATGAGATTTACGAACATATCAACTACCTGGATAAGCATGTCAGCATCGCTGAATTTCCGGAGGTGTTTGACCGCACAGTAATTATCAACGGTGTGTCAAAAGCTTACGCTATGACCGGCTGGCGTTCGGGCTGGATGGCGGGTCCCAAGTGGGTGGCTGATGCCTGCGTTACCCTGCAGGGACAATACACCTCTAATGCTTCAAGCATTTCACAAAAAGCTGCTGAAGCGGCTTATACCGGTGATCAGCAGTGCCTCACTGATATGCGCACCGCCTTTGAGCGCCGCAAAAACCTGGTAGTAAAGCTGGCACGCGAAATTCCTGATCTGGTGGTGAACGAGCCTCAGGGCGCTTTTTATATTTTCCCTGACTGCAGTGCAGTTTTTGGAAAATCCTACGAGGGTAAAACTATTAATAACCCCGAAGATCTGGCGCTCTTCCTGTTGGCTGAGGCGCATGTGGCTTGTGTGGGTGGTACAGACTTTGGAGCTCCCAACTGTATCCGGATGTCTTATGCTACTTCAGATGAGAATTTGACAGAAGCCTTCCGGCGAATCAAATCAGCCATGGCTAAACTGGTTTAATAGTTTCACTTAAGCTAAAAAAGAGATTAAAAAGTGGCCGGAGCAGTAGCTTTGGTCATTTTTTTTCCTGCTTATGAATAAATATCACGAATTAATTTTATCTTTGTAGAAACAAAACAAATAATTAGCTATGAGCAAAGAGAAAAAACTGACCCGTTCAGAGAATAAAATGCTTGCCGGCGTTTGTGGTGGTCTTGGAGAGTATTTCAATCTCGATCCGACCCTGGTACGTATCGGTTATGTGCTGCTGACTATTTTTTCGGCCGGATTCCCGGGCGTACTTGTTTATCTGATTTTAATGCTAGTGATGCCTAAAATCAGCTGAAAGAATTTTACTTCGTAAAAATGAAAAGTATCAAATTGCTGACCCGCTCGGAAGAGAATGCGAAACTGGCGGGCATATGTGGCGCTTTTGCAGACTATTTTGATATCAATTCAAGACTGGTCCGTATCATCTGGTCTATACTGACAGTGGTGACCTTTTTTATTCCGGGAATTATCTTCTATCTTTTTCTGATGTTGCTGATTCCGCGAACAGAAAAGTAGTACCATTTGTTATTTGTTTTAGAACTCAATTACTTATTTTGCAACGGACGAAGAAGCTGATTGGTTTTCGTCCGTTTTATTATTAATCAATCTGTGTCAGCTAAGCCTGATGTTATCCACCCGACTATTCGCTGAAAGCATATGAAATTTAAACTGCAATCACCATTCCGACCCACCGGTGACCAACCTGAGGCAATCAGACAACTGGTTGAGGCGGTGAACCAGGGCGTGCCTTATCAAACGCTACTGGGGGTGACGGGCTCCGGTAAAACTTTTACAGTGGCCAATGTGGTGGAGCAGGTGCAGAAACCGACGCTGGTGCTGAGCCACAATAAAACGCTGGCTGCCCAGCTCTACAGTGAATTCAAAAGCTTTTTTCCGGATAATGCGGTGGAGTATTTTGTTTCTTACTACGACTATTATCAGCCGGAAGCCTACCTGCCGGTGACTGATGTATATATCGAAAAAGACCTCTCTATCAATGATGAAATTGAGAAGTTGCGGCTGGCCACCACTTCGTCACTGCTTTCGGGCCGCCGCGACGTGCTGGTGGTCTCTTCGGTTTCCTGTCTCTACGGTATCGGTAATCCCGATGACTTCAATGAAAATGTGCTGACGGTGCAGCGTGGTGAGAAGCTGGTGCGTAATGTTTTTCTGCGTTCGCTGGTTGATAGCCTCTATGTTCGCAATGAGATTGATTTCACCCGTGGGAATTTTCGAGTAAAAGGAGATACTGTAGATATTTTTCTGGCCTACAGTGATTTTATTTTGCGCATTGTTTTCTGGGGTGATGAAGTGGAGGAGATCATGACCATTGAGCCGGGTAACTTTCAGGTGATCGACTATTTTGAGAGTTATAAAATCTATCCGGCCAGCATTTTTATCACCACCAAGCCGAGGATTGAACGTGCCATCAAAATGATTGAAACCGACCTGGAGATTGAGGTGAATCGCTTTAAGGAAATTGGTAAGGATTATGAAGCCAAGCGGCTCTATGAGCGGGTAAATTATGACCTGGAGATGATTAAAGAGCTGGGTTACTGCTCAGGTATTGAGAACTACTCGCGCTATTTTGATGGCCGGGAGCCGGGCAGCCGCCCTTTCTGTCTGCTGGACTATTTCCCTGATGATTTTTTGCTGGTGGTGGATGAGAGCCACGTCACTTTGCCTCAGGTGCATGCGATGTATGGCGGTGATAAAGCACGCAAACAGAACCTGGTGGATTATGGTTTCCGGATGGCAGCAGCGCGGGATAACCGTCCATTGATGTTTCATGAGTTTGAGTCGCTGATACCCCAGACAATCTACGTAAGTGCCACGCCGGCCGATTATGAACTGGCTCAGTCGGAAGGCGTTGTGGTGGATCAGGTGATTCGTCCGACCGGGCTTCTGGATCCGATAATCGATGTGCGCCCCAGCCTGAATCAGATCGATGATCTGCTGGAAGAGATTGCGCTGCGCACTGAGGCGGATGAGCGGGTGCTAATCACCACGCTGACCAAAAGGATGGCGGAAGAGCTGACCGACTATTTGCTGAAAAACGGGGTACGCTGCAACTATATCCACTCCGATATCGATACGCTGGAGCGGGTGCAGATTATGGAAGATTTGCGGCGCGGGCTTTTCGATGTGCTGGTGGGGGTGAACCTGTTGCGTGAAGGACTTGACCTGCCTGAAGTTTCTCTGGTGGCTATCCTGGATGCTGATAAAGAGGGCTTTTTACGTAATCATCGCTCGCTGACGCAAACGGCAGGGCGTGCCGCGCGTCACCTGAATGGCAGGGTAATCATGTATGCCGATAAAATGACTGGCAGTATGCAGAAAACCATTGACGAAACCAACCGTCGCCGGGAAAAGCAGCTGGCTTATAACGAAAAACATGGTATTGTTCCGACTGCAATCCAGAAAGGTGAGCGTCAGGCATTGAGCAAAATTGAAGAAGGAGCCTATGTTGAGTCAGAACACCAGGCCGATGTGGCTGCCGATCCGGTGGTGCAGTATATGAGCAAAGCACAACTCGAACGCGCCATTGCCAAAACCCGTAAAGCGATGCACGATGCTGCTAAAAAACTGGAGTTCCTGGAAGCGGCACAATTGCGTGATGAGATGATGCGTTTAGAAGAGTTGTTAGAGAAGGAAGCCCCTTAAATTTTACATAAAAGAATCTTTGTGAATGCAGTTGCTTCCGCTCAGTTCAGCTTGAGGATTAAAGGAGTAATCTACTTTTGCTGATTCAGTTCGTCGATTTTCTTGCTTAGTGTACCAATTTCGTCTGTCAGTTTTTCCACCTTTTCTTCAAGAGCATCATTATTATCTGCCACCATCGAATCCACAAAAATTGAGTTCATTAGAGAAAGCCCCAGGATTCCACCTGTAAAAAGCACAACAATAAAATAGATTGTCGCAAAAATACCCATGCCCCGGGAACTGTTGGCAATGATTGCATCCGGAATTTCGTACCATCCTTCAACGGTGAAAACAATAAAAATAGAATAAAGGGATTTCAACGGATTACTGAAGTATTCAGGCGCCAGATCTTTGAACAGAGAGGTAGAGAAAATAGCCAGAATAAAAAGATAGAGCACCAGTACGATAATAACCAATACAGAAGCCCGAAGTGCTCTTTTAACACCGGCGATTAGCTCATCCATATCGGGAATAAACTTAATAAACCGGAATGCTTTGAAGGCACGGGCCACCCGGAGAACAATGATAAAGCTGATATCTTTTTGGATTAACTGCATGAGCGGTAAAAAAGTAAATACCACCGAAAACAAGACAATATAAAAGTCGAATTTATTCCATTTATCCTTGTAAAAGTTTGTCCATCCACTAATTGATATTTTTAACAATATCTCCAGTAAAAAGATAAGTGTCAGAATTATATCCAAAGTAATCAGGGAAATATCCAGCGATTGGGGCAGTCCGTCAAAACTGTGCACAAAAATTATCAGTGAATTGAGGACAATTAAAGTGAGGATAAAACGGTTGTTCAGTAAAAGTTTCCTGGAGATCCGGCTAAGACTGTTCATGGAGTTGTCAATTAGATATTAAAAGCATTTTGCAAATTTATGTAAATTATTGGGTATTAAAAAACTTATTTCACCACCTCCATGCCGCCCCATTCAACCAATGTAAATCCTTTGCGTTTGGTGGGGGTTATTTTCTGGGGTGAAATATCAATGGGTGCTGATAGTTTCATAAAATCCATAAAGACACGGATTTCGGTGTCAGGCAGCGGATTGACGCGATTGGTTGAGATGCTGTCATAGGCTTTGCCGCTTCGGAAATGAATCAGGTTCCATTCGTTTTGTAGCAGATAGGGTACCCAGTAAACAATAAATTCATTGTATTCTGCCGGGATTAATCCAAATTTTGGCAGGGTGGTTTGCAGAAAGTCTACCACATCATTTTTATGTACAACAAAACCTTCTTTGTAATCCTGAACTGCTGCTTTGTGGTTTATTGCGCCATCCCAGAAGAGGTAAGAATAGCTTTTGTTGTCGGCTGAGTTAAGCAGGGTGCCGTCGGGCTGGGCTTTTATGCGCCAGCCGGAATGATAGGCAGGGTAGGTGAATGAAAATTTGCCATCAAAATCGACCTCGACGGAAATATCAGTCTCTTTTTCAGGATAGAGGTAAATCACTGGTTTATGGACCATAATAATTTTGTCGTCGAGAAGGCTTACATCTTCCTGCAGCACCACAAGCAAAGAATCCCGGTCACCTACCTTGATTTTTTGCGATTTGTAACCCACATAGCTAACTTCGAGAACCGCTTTTCTATTTTTCACTTGTATCGTGAAATTTCCGTCTATATCAGCTACAACCCCTTCTTTATTTTTTAGCTGATGCACGTATGCACCCCAAATCGGCAAACTGTCACGGGAGTCGATTACTTTTC
>CAYPPC010000152.1:0-7447 GCA_964412435.1 uncultured Paludibacter sp. | reverse complement strand
GACAAGTGTAAGCGTAACAACTGTCGATGTTTCGGTAAGACAGGAAAATTCCGTGCTAACGGCAAATCAGGCAGATGCAAGCTACCAATGGCTGGATTGTGACGATGGAAACACGCCTATAGAGGGAGCAACGCAACAAAGTTTCAGTCCGGTGAAAAACGGTAATTACGCTGTGGAAATAAGCTGGAAGAACTGTTCCGCCACCTCTTCCTGTTATGAAGTGATTATTACATCTGTTCCGGATTATTTTCCCGGTAAAGATATAAGAGTTTATCCTAACCCGGTAAAAGATAAACTGCAAATCGACTTCAACAACGAAGCTCAATTTGTTCGTTTGAGTATCAACGATGTTTCGGGGCGGATGGTGTATGCATCCGAACATAATAACGAGCAACAGCTGATAGTTGATGTAAGCGCATTTCCTGCAGGGATTTATTTTGTTACTCTTGCGACAAAAGAAAAGAATACGGCGTTTAGAATTGTAAAACAGTAGAGATCAGCAGTTGCGTCTCTATGGAAAAATAGAACAAATAAAACTGTGGAGAATGAGGCTGTCTAATAAAGTTCGAACTTTATTAGACAGTTTCTGTTATTGTAACCGAGGGGCACCGACCCACGGAATTGAACACCTTACAAACCACTACCCGGAGGGCAGAACTAAAAATTCTTCTTGCCGCGAAAGGCACGAAAAAACACGAAAGTTTCTCGTCAAAGACGAGAAATTGCCTGCATTTGAAGGTTCTTGCAAATGATTATGTTTCTGCTTATTAACTACGAATTACGCTGATTTCGCAAAATAGTATATTGGTGTATTGGTTGGTGCGTAAAAAGTTTGATCATCGCTCTTACTTTGCCAAAGTTTCAGACTTTGGTATAGTTTTCTCAATAAACCCACTAAAACCAATAAACCGCACCCTCAATAGCCCCGACTTTTTAAATGAGCCAATTTGAGAATAAGCCAATGTGAAAATACCTGTACTTAAAAGCTCTTGCATTTGATTATCTAATGCGGCTTATATTCTTATATTAATATTTTGATTTCTATATTAAAATCAGTGCTGTCATTACTGGTCAACCGAACTTGAAGTCGGCAGCCCAGGCGCAATAAATATAATCAACCGCACCCTCAATAGCCCCGACTTTTAAGTCGGGGTTCAGGAGCGGATGATGATACACGGGCTTTACCCAAATTAATAAAATTAACCGCACAGACCATAGCCCGAAGGGCAGAACAAATAACCAGCATCTTAAAAAATAAGCCAAATATTTATGCAATAAATAACCATTTTGTCAAAAGTTTGACTATATTTGCGGTAGTAACTGAACTAATTAAATCTACCATGAATCTGCATATAGTCAATGAAACAGCCCGGCTGAAGGCGGTTGTATTGGGGCAACCCGGTTCAATCGGTGCTGCACCCAAACTGGAAGATACTTACGACGCAAAATCATATCACTCGGTGCTGAATGGAATCTATCCTACCGAAGAGGCAGTGCACAAAGAGATGGATGCTTTTGAAAAAGTACTGCATAAGTACGATGTGCAGGTATTTCGTCCCTGGATTTTAGATAATTGTAATCAGGTATTTGCCCGAGACGTGGGCTTTGTGATTGACGATAAAGTTATCAACTCCAATATCATTCCCGACCGGGAAGATGAAAAAGAGGCCTACAAAATTGTTTATGATAAAATTGCCTACAGCAAAATTTACAACCTGCCCGAAAAAGCGCATGTAGAGGGTGGGGATGTGGTACTTTATAATGATATCGTTTTTGTCGGGATATATACTGATAGCGATTACTCGTCGCTCAAGTCGGCACGCACCAATCGATACGCTTTTCATTTTTTGAAAGAGCTTTTTCCCGATAGAATTTTTGTTCCTTTGGAACTAATTAAGCACGATACAGACCCGTATCGCTCTGTTTTGCATCTCGATTGTACCTTTATGCCGGTGGGGCATGATAAGGCGATTATTTATAAAGATGGTTTCAGAAAAAAAGAGGATTATCACTTGTTGCTTGATATTTTTGGAGAGAAAAATGTCTTCGAACTAACGCAGGAAGAGATGTTTCATATGAACAGCAATATCTTTTCCATTTCACCGGAGGTGGTGGTTTCGGAAAGGAAGTTTGAACGCTTGAACAGGCATTTGGAGCATGAATGGGGCATTCATGTAGAGACAATTCCCTATTTTGAAATCTCAAAAATGGGTGGTCTGCTGCGTTGCTCTACTTTGCCCTTAGTGCGCGAGTTGCAAGAGGATAAGAAAACCCCAGATGAAATTATTGCCCGGGTGGCACACTTAAAAACTGAAAGTAAACTGATAGAAACAAAATAAGCTGACAAACATGGATAAACAGAAAAAACAGGAGCCTTGCTGCACTTCCACGGTGTTGATGGTGGAGCCGGTGGCATTTACTTACAACGCCGAGACGGCGGTGAATAACTACTTTCAGCAAAAAAGCAGTGTGGAAAAGAGTAAAACACAAGCTTTGGCGCTGATTGAATTTAACAATTTAGTGCAGCTGCTGCGTGACGCCGGCGTGGAAGTGATTACCGTGAAAGACACACCTTTTCCGCATACGCCGGACTCGATTTTTCCCAATAACTGGATCTCATTTCATCGCAGTAACCATGTGATTTTTTATCCGATGTTTGCTGAAAACAGACGCTTGGAGCGGCGCATGGATCTGCTTTTAGAGGTGGAAGAGCATTTAGGGAGAAAGTTTCACTATACTGATTACTCGATTTACGAAAAAGAGGGGAAAATTCTGGAAGGAACCGGCAGCTTTGTCCTGGACCGTAGAAACCGGATTGCTTTTGCAACGCTCTCACCCCGAACGGATAAAGAGTTGTTTTTGATGTTTTGTGAAGAGAATGATTACCGCCCGGTGGTGGTCAATGCTACCCAATATGTTGGAGATAAACTAATGCCGATTTATCACACCAATGTCTTGATGTGCGTAGCCAATAAACTGGTGATTGTTTGCATCGATGCGGTGCGTGACCCGGAAGAGCGGGCTATGCTGGAGCGTGAAATTGAGGAGTCGGGCAAAGAACTTTTTGCCATAACCGAAGCGCAGATGCACAGCTTTGCCGGAAATATGTTGCAGCTAAGAAACAAGGACAACGAACAACTGCTGGCGATGTCGCAGGCCGCTTATGATTCATTAACCGCAGAACAACGTGAAAGATTAGCAGCACATTATAAGCTGATTGTAGCACCCATCCCAACCATCGAGCAACAAGGTGGCGGCAGCGTGCGGTGTATGATTTGCGAGGTGTATTGAGAAAGAAAGAGTTGTAATTTGGCTACGTCGTAATTCAATTGGAATAGTGCTGACAATACAGGGCTTACCATTGAATTACTACAAATTACCATTGAATTACAACTGAATTACTATTTAATAACAATCGAATTGCCACTGAATAACTATTAAATTACAATTAAAAAAATAAAAAAAACTACTGATATGAACTTAACATCCAAGGAGCTGATGCAGCTCGAAGACTATTACGGAGCACATAATTATCTGCCACTTCCGGTTGTACTGGAGCGAGGCGAGGGCGTTTTTCTATGGGATGTAGCCGGAAAACGCTATTATGATTTTTTGGCAGCTTATTCCGCTGTTAACCAGGGACATTGTCACCCAAAGATTGTAGATGCGTTAACCGAACAGGCAAAAAAACTGACACTCACCTCCCGCGCATTTTTCAACGATAAACTGGGCGTATATGAAAAATATGTTTGCGAATATTTCGGTTTTGAAAAACTCTTGCCGATGAATACAGGTGCCGAAGCGGTGGAGACTGCCTTAAAACTGTGTCGCAAATGGGGCTATCAGAAAAAAGGACTGCCGGAAAACAGTGCTGAAATCGTAGTTTGCGCCGATAACTTTCACGGGCGCACGACCACGGTTATCTCATTCTCGGTTGATGAGGGTGCACGAGCGGATTATGGGCCTTACACACCGGGATTCAAAATAATTCCTTATAACGATTTAAATGCGCTGGAAAAAGTTCTGAATGAAAACCCGAATATTGCCGGATTTTTATTGGAGCCGATTCAGGGTGAGGCGGGTGCTGTGGTGCCGGATGAAGGTTATTTGAAAAAGGCTTATGAGCTTTGTAAAAAGCACAACGTACTTTTTATTGCCGATGAAATTCAGACCGGTATTGGTCGCACCGGAAAACTGCTTGCTTGCGAACATGAAGGGGTGAAACCGGATGTGTTGATACTTGGAAAAGCCTTGTCGGGTGGAGTGTATCCCGTTTCGGCTGTACTTTCCAGTCGGGAGATTATGGATGTGATCCGCCCCGGACAGCACGGCTCTACATTTGGTGGTAACCCGCTGGCAGCTGTGGTGGGTATTGCCGCTTTAGAGGTGGTTAAAGAAGAGAAATTGGCTGAAAATGCCCGAGAGTTAGGAGAGATTTTCCGCAGTGAGATGAATAAGTTGTGCGAAACTTCAAATGTAGCAGTTTCTGTTCGAGGAAAAGGCCTGATGAACGCACTGATTATCAATAATGATAACCACAAAGACCTGGCCTGGGATATCTGCATGGAGATGGCTGATAAGGGTCTGCTTGCCAAACCCACGCATGTCAATATTATTCGCTTTGCACCTCCGCTGACAATGACTCGTGAGCAGTTGATGGAGTGTATTGAGATTATAAAAAGTGCAGTGGAAAAATTTGAATAAAGATTGAGAATCTCGATAAGTCGGGACAAGTTATGAAAATTAGCCAATTAGATAATTAATGCGTTGATTTAATTATACTAGGTCAAATTATCCTGCAAACTTTACCAAAGTTTCAGACTTTGGTAAAGTTTTTCTAAATCAGCCCACTAAAGCCCATTAACCCCTCCCTAAATAGCCCCGACCTTTAAGTCGGTGGTGAAGGGGTGATGATGCTACCCGGGCTTTAGCCCAATTAATAAAAAAAACGCACACCCGTAGGGCTTAACTTTGATAATCGTGGGTCAACGACCCACGGAAAGAACACCCCATAAAACCACTGTTTGAAAGGCAGGACAAAACAACTTATAATCCAATTTATTATTACAAATTTCGCTAATTCCACGAATTACATATTCCCACGTTTCTCATCATCGTAGCAGCGACAAGAATGTCGCTCCACCCGGTAGATTGTGCGTTTGATTAATTTTTTTACTTCCATCACTGGTCTGCCGAACTTGAAGTCGTCAGACCAGGGATGTAAGGATTGAAGTCGTTAGCTCAATCAAGAACGTTTAATGTACACATGATAGATAAAACCCCTTTCCCTTGCAAATTACAATCCCCTTTTTTATCTTTGTCACTAACAATAAATTTAATTATTAACACAGATTGCGGTCGGTTGTGGGGCGATGTCTTGCATAAGTCGTAGCCTGATAATCTGATTAGCAAAGGCAAAGCGTAAAAGTACGCTGTGCAAGAAAGCAGGCGGCCTCCCTGTTAGCGTTTGTTGGCGTTCAACGAGTGGAGATTACCGGTAGAAAACAAATAAGTGGCAGCCATGGATAGGGTGCAGTAGGTGCGTTGAAGAGGTGCGGCAGGGATGCCCGCCGAAGCGGCGTAAAATACACATTCATCGACAATCCTTAGAAAAAAGCATAGCCATAATTACAAGCGATATTTCTTCATTTACACAGTCGCTATTAAGCAGTAGATTGTTTGTTTTGACTGATCCACGCACAGAAAGTAGTTATGCAGCGTAAAAGACAGCGCTTATGATAATATGAAAAACAGTTTGAAAACAAAAATAAAGAGTATTCCTCTCAACAAGCTCTTTTCGACATTTCTTATTCTCTTTTTTCTATTTACAGGATCTAACTGAATCAATGCTCAGAGCAACTTTGAGCAAAAAAAGCAGATAGCCGATATAATGCAAGACCCCATGGCTTATGCTCTGGAAAATTTTAAAACATATTTTCCTGATGAAGAAGCTTATGTTGATTTTCGTTATATGGTTGGGATGATTCAAAGAGATTTTACTTCATACAATGAGATTTCTGATCTTTTAAGAAAATACATAATCGAGAAGATTCAAGATCCTCATGATCAAATGTTCGGAATTTGGTATTGAATACAAGAAGGAGTTTTTTTTCGATCCAAGGATATCAATAAAAAAAGGATGGATCTATATGAGCCAAATGATATGGACCATTTTATAGATGTGGTCACGGATTATGAACTTTTTTATTCTGCCCGAGAAAAAGAGTATGCAATAAAGAAAGAAAAAGAAATAGCAGAAAAAGAAAAAAGCATAGCAGAAAAAGAAAAAGAGATAGTAGAAATAAATAAAGATACAAAAAGAAAGGAAAAAGAGATAAAAGAAGGAAAAGAAAGGATTAAAAAAGATCTTTTATCGATGTCGATTCAGGATGTCAAAAACAATCCCTCACTTTTGGAGGCAATTAAAATTGCTTTTGATTTAAAAGTTGATGGAGATACTGATCAAGAGAAAGCTCGTATCAGGGCACTTTATCGCTTGATAGAATAAGCTATCTTTCAGCCATGTATGCTCAATTATAAATTTTACTGCTTTAAAACTCATAAAATCTTCGGCTGCCAAATATAGCAGCCGAAGATTTTGTGATTATTTTGCATGGTTTGTTTTTGAAGGATAGGTTAGAGCACGCTTTAATCTATATAAAGAATAGGAATAAAAAACCTATTCAATGTCGATATTTTCAAGATATTTGCGGGTGTAGTGTAAGGGTAGCACACCGGCTTTCGGTGCCGGACTGGGGCCTCCAACCCCTCAGACGCGGTTCGACTCCGCGCACCCGTGCCCCTGTTGCGGACGTAGTGTAATGGCAGCACGCAAGCCTTCAGAGCTTGATTCGGCGTATATCCGGTACGCAGGTGCGGGTTCGAGTCCCGTCGTCCGCTCATTTTTTTTATTTCTGTTTTGGCAGGATGCCTAAATCTTCTAAGCGTCGTCGCTTGCCGGGATTCATGGCTGCTATCTCTTCTGTCGTATAGGTTCTGTAAAGGGTGTTTTTTCCTTTCCGGTTCTCCTTTTTCTTCTTTGCCTCTGCTTTGGCTTTTTTACGAGCCAGATCACGTTCTCTTTTTTCTTCGGCTCGTTTGCTTTTTTTCAATGCGTTTTCAATTCGCTTCCGCTCCTCTTTTTCAGCCTGTAATTTTAGTTTCTCCTCTTTTTGCAGTCTGGCTTTTTCGGCTTGCAGCTCTTCAATTTTGTTTATGCGAGCTATAAACTCCGGTTTTTGCGATTCTATAAAATAAAGATCATCTGCCAGAGTTTTCAATGCTTTTTTCAGTGCTTTCTGTCTCGAATAACGATAAGCTCCTGTTGTTTCGTTAGACAGTTCTTGTCCTGCTACCTGTACAATGCTTGTGTATTGCTTTTCGCCGGTTTGTATTGTTCCCACTGTTTATGCCTGAAAAACGTTGACCGTTTTTGATTAATAAATTC
>CAYPPC010000151.1:0-7488 GCA_964412435.1 uncultured Paludibacter sp. | reverse complement strand
TGGTACTCAAGCACATTCTCATCATTTTGTCCATGCACTACAGTACCTTTGTACACCATAACTTTCGCCTTGTTCCACTCACCAAACGGATTTTGATTTTGCGGCACCGCCGGAATCATGTCATAGAGTGAAGCAGACTGCCGGTTTCCGTCTTTACCCAAGTTGGCGTCCGGGTGATTGGCATTATCCAGAATCTGATACTCGGGAGATGAGATGTAGATAGGCTCCATACGCTCATTACCCTCTGCATCAGTGGATGTAACCTCTTGCGCTAAGTAGAAAACACCGGAATTTCCTCCTTTGGATACTTTCCACTCCAGCTCCAGCTGGAAGTTCTTAAACTTATGTGCAAAGATAATATCACCACCATCACCATCCTGAGCTTCACCGCCTCCGGATCCGTTAAATTTAATTGATCCATCTTCAATGGTCCATTTGCCCGGAACATCCTCTTTTCCGTAGCCGCGCCAGCCCTTAAAGCTTTCGCCATCAAAAATTACAATGTAACCATCCTGATCTACCTCAAATTCCGAAAGATCTACCTGCGGACTATCCACAACCGTATATTGAGGCGTATCTGTCGCTGATTCACTATCGCTTTTAGCAGCCGGTTTACAGGCGGCCATCAAAAGCAAGGAAGATACAAGCACAGCAATCGTTAAAATTTTTCTTCTCATTATTTTTTTATTTTTACTTTTGTCTTTTTACTTTTTACTTCTGTCTTTTCTTCTTCTATTTCGGCATCGCCGGAAGTTTCCATCCACTGCGATAATCATGATTTATAAGTCCCGAAGCAAACTCCATTGCATTGACCGGGTTAGTCCATGTCTTATCAAATGTGGGGTGTCCGTCAACAATCTTGAAACCATCTTCAATGACGGTACGAATAGTTTCGTTGGCTCCGATATTTGTGAAACGCATATTTTCGCCATCCCAGTGCAGCTCTTTATTGAGCGCCTGCAGACGAACGGCCATCACACCCATCACCACCATTTCATTAAATGGTCCTGCTTCGTAGAAGTTGGAAGCGGCTTCAACGCGATCGCCCGCATCTTCTTTAGCAGCACGCACCCAGTCCATTTCGTGCGAAACTTTTACTTCACGCTGTGTTTTTGGTGCTGTAGGCACACGACCGGAAAGCAACCAGGGATTTACTCCGTAAGAGCCGCAGAAAAGCGTGTCTTTTGTTCCGTGGAAAATAACTCCGCCACCGGCATCGTAGAGATCCTTCTCGTCAGGCATTCCTTTCGGACGCATCGGACGGATACCGCCATCGTACCAGGTTACCTCTACCTCAGGCATGCCCACTTTAGGCAGGTTATCACGCGCCGGGAAGGTATATTTCACTGTTTGAGCAGTGGGTGCACAGTCTGTTAATAGCAAGGTTGAATTACCCTGAACTTTTGTTGGGTAACCCAATTTGAGTGCTTTGAAAATAGGGTGCATCAGGTGACAAGCCATATCTCCAAGTGCTCCTGTACCGAAATCCCACCAGCCGCGCCAGTTCCACGGGTGATAAATATTATTGTATGGACGGAAAGGAGCCGGGCCAATAAAGAGGTCCCAATCGAGAGTTTTAGGCACTCGGTGAATCTCTTTCGGCACCTGCAGGCCCTGCGGCCAGATGGGGCGGTCAGTAAAGACTTCTACTTTATGCACTTCCCCGATTTCACCATTATGAATCCAGTCAATAACTTTGCGAACTCCCTCGCCCGAAGCCCCCTGGTTACCCATCTGAGTAGCCACCTTGTGCTTTTCTGTAAGTTTAGTCAGCAGACGTGACTCATAAACAGAGTGTGTCAGCGGTTTTTCCACATACACATGTTTGCCCATAGTCATGGCATCGGCCGTAATAATGGCGTGAGTGTGGTCTGCTGAAGCTACCATCACACCATCAATGCTTTTACCCAGCTCATCGTACATGCGCCGGTAGTCATAATATTTTTTAGCCTGGGGGAAGTGTTTAAATGCGTTGGCACTGTATCTCCAGTCCACATCGGCGAGACCAATGATATTCTGGCTCTCCATGCTTTTCAGAACGGCGAAACCGCGGCCTCCCACCCCTACTCCGACAATATTCATTTTGTCGCTGGGAGCGGTTTTACCTACACGCTGACCCAGTACCGAGGAGGGTACAATGGTCATACCGGCAGTGGCGATAGCACCCGTTTTCAGAAATTTTCTTCTTGACATTGTTGACATAGGCATTCAGTTTTTAAGATTAAATAATATTATTGTAATGTTTTCATTCTAAGGAAACGGAATCAACCACAACAGATCAGCATCATATTTCTCCGAAACAGGCTTGTAAGGCTCAAAGATAAACAATAAAATGAATAATTTTAATTTTTTCCGCATCAATTTTAATGCTATGTGAGAAAATTCATTTTAGATTCAAAAAGATCTCCCCAGACTGTTCATTTTTGTAAAAACTGAGAAAGAGGAATATATTTACTATCCGGGAGAGTTTAATTAAAATGAGAAAAGTCGCAGTTCTATCAGAATTGCGACTTTTTTTATTCTTATCATCTGTCAAAGAGTTCTCTTTTATACTATCAACTCTTTGTCTCTGTCCCAGTAAATGGTGCGCCCTTCGAGGTAAGCGCGGGTTCCCATATGTGCTGTAATGGCCTCTTCGAAAGCCTCTTCAATTCCGCAACTGGGCGCTTCACCGGTGCGAATACAGTCAATCCACTCTTTCAAATGGAGGAAAGTAGTATTGTAGCGTTTCCCTTTTACATAAGAGTAGAGTAATCCGCGCTCCGCAAAATAGAGCTGTGTTGCGGACGATATCGCGTCGATATCCTTTTGACCGGGCGTATAGCTGTAAAAAGGTTTTCCGGTCTGTATTTTTCCCTGCTGAATCTGCTCGCGGTATTTTTCCGATTGCGGGTCAACCGTCACGGTGATGGAGTTACCAATTTCCATGGTAGCATCGTGCCCCATAAACTTACGCGGACGGTTGTACTGACTCGCCAGCGTGGCGGAGTAAAGCATCGCTAAATTATGCTCTTTATACTCAAATGTTGTGTGTAAAACATCCGGCACGGTGCGACCATCTTTAAAGAAATAAACGCCACCTGAGGAAGTTGCTGAATCCGGAATACCAACATCCATCATCTGGTTGATGGCATCATATTCGTGCGTCAGCAAATCGCCGCTCAGTCCGGTGCTGTAATCCCACCAGCAACGCCAGCGGAAGAAGCGCTCCAGACTAAACTTTTTCCGATCATCCGGTCCAACATATTTTGCCAGATTTTTAGAGGTCATATAATCCATATACTCCTTGATTCGCTCCGGATCTCCTTCAAACTGTTTCCAGTCGATGGTTTTGGGGCTCGCATCCGGGTGAATCGGATAAACCCAAGCACCGTTGGGATCATTTCGGTTGGTGCTGGTTTCAATTAAAGTGATAGGCCCGAGCAAGCCTTTTTGTATAATATCGCGACCGCGTTTATTTGTTTCAATCTGACGGTTTTGATGCCCCAACTGAAAAACAACATTTGATTTTCGTACCACATCGCGTAAAGCGTAGGTTTCGGGCACGGTCCAGCTCAAAGGTTTCTCCAGGTAAACATGCTTCCCGGCACGAATAGCGTCCATCGCCATGGTTCCATGCCAATGATCAGGTGTAGAAATTACAACTGCATCCACATCAGTTGCAGCAAGTAAATCTTTGTAGTTTATATAGCGTTTCGGAGCATCAGCCAGCTGGCCTTTCTTTCCCTCTCGGTGCAAGTTAGCTCCGGCACGAATGGCACGATCAGCAAAAGCATCAAAAATATCACAAACGGCTGTAATGCGGATATTGAGATCTTCCTGCTCCATAAAATCTTTATAGCGCGTATCCTGCGAGTTATCGGCTGCAGCTTTGCGTAATTCGTCGACATTATCAGGGGTAGTAAAACCGAGTGCAAACATCAGGTCGTATCCGCGGATTCCGGCACCGATTATCCCAACACGAATGGCATCCCCATCAGTCGGAACAGCCGGCTTATCAGGTTCCTCCTGAAAACGGAACATATCAGAAATCAATTTATCGCGACGTTCACTATCTGCTTTTTTATAGACACCATAAGCCATGGCGCCAAGCACCGGCACAGTAGCCAGCGTTTTTAACGCTTCTCGGCGACCTTTTGAGACCTTTTTTCCCTGCTCAGGTTTCTCCGGTTGAATATTTTTTTTCTCTTCGGTTGACATAGCTTCTTACTTTATTTTTTTTGAAAAGAAATAACGGGCAAGCCCAATTCTTCCGGCAGTAGGAAATGCAAAAAGCACTGCCATACCGGCCAGCATCACCATATTTTTATTAATCCAGAGATAGGAGCCTTCCGGCGGAAGCATGTAGGTGGCATTCATACTTGCAGGATGCGACAGGTAGTAAAGCAGTATGAGTCCCGCTCCACCCAGGAGGGCGGTACGTTCAAAAAGACCTGCTATCAGCAAAAAACCTACGATAATAAGTCCGTACACATTCAATGCATCCACCACAGGCATCAGCCAGTCGCTTTGTGCCATAGACTTAAAAAGCCCTGAAAAAACACCCTGCGAATCCATCAGATAGGCATAGGCCGACCAGCCCGGAGAGAGCAATTTAGCCAGCCCTTCGTATAAAAAGTACCAGCCGGTAAAGATCCGCAAAATAACAATTGTAGTTAACTGAAAATTGGAAAGTTTGCTCGTTTTCATAAACTGTACGCAATTTATTTTCAAAAATTGGTGTAAAGATACTATATTTTTCAAAGCTGAAATTAACTGTTAAGATAATTTATAAAACTAAGCTCTATTCCCTTGAACTTTCAACTAATAACAACAAATTAAAATTTGAACATAAATTAATTAAAGGAGAAGCATAGGGCTTATATCTATTTTCAAAAATTGAGAATGCAGCATATGCTACTCTAAAAAAATGGCGGAAAAATGACGCCACTCATAATGCACTTTGCAAATCATTATTTAAGTTACTTCGCATTAAAATTTGAGCTATAGAAATAAACTTAGCCGGAATTGTTTTTAGACAAATAGTGTTGTTGCTGTAATTTGATCTCTTTTAGTCACAAATGATTTACCCACTTAATATTTAGCAAAAAAAGCATTCCACCTACTCACCAACTTTTAACACCTTGCTCAAAGCTTCCAGATTTTTTAATATCTGCTGGTTTTCTTTTTCAATTTCAGCAAGAACTTCTATTGCCTGCGGATGTCCTTTCTGTGCCGCTTTCTCCAACCACTTTTTGGCTTCTTTTTTATTGACTTCCGTACCTACGCCTTCATAATATGTCGTTGCTAAGATAAATTGTGCTTCAACATTGTCAATTTCCGCTGCTTTTAACCACCACTTGAAAGCCTCTTCATTATCCACATCCGTCCCAATACCTAAGGTGTAAAAGTCGGCTAAATTAATCATTCCTTCGGCATCTCCACGCAATGCTGCTTGCTGCATCCAGTGGAAGCCCTCTTTTTCATCTTTTGCAACACCAACAGCGCCCTGATAATAAAACTTCCCGGTTGAGACCATTCCGCGGACATCTCCTTTTTCTGCTGCTTTTTTAACCCAATGAAAAGCCATCACACTATTTTTGGGGATGTTAATTCCATGATAGTACTCGCTAGCTAATTGCATCATCGCATCCACATCGCCTTTTTCTGCCAAAGATTTATATTTACTAACAGTCGCGGGTTGAGTTTGACTATTTTGCTGAGGTTTAGTCGTGCTTGTAACTACGGTTTTTTGTGGTGCTGTTCTTGTTTGAGGTGTTACTACGATTTTGGGTCTTTCCCGATCTTCTATTTTTCCTTTTAACTTGGCATGCGCCGTTAATGCATCCCGATAATTTCGCTCACCCGATTTTGCATACCAGCTAAGTGCTTCCTTCTCATCTTTAGTCACACCATAATCACCATTTTCGTAAATTACGCCTAAATTATATTGAGCATAATATCCTCTGTCTTTAGAATTTTGTGATACAATTTTAAATAGCCTGGCAGCCTCACCATAATTTTTAGCGACTCCTTCAGCTTTCATATACATCACGCCCATAATATAAGCTGCTTCCACGCTTCCTAACTCATGGGCTTTTTTTACCCAATTAAAAGCTTCCTCATTTTCACCGGACACTCTCAACTCGCGTACGTGCGCCAGCATACCTTCCACATTACCATTTTCAGCAGCTAACAAATAATAATGTTTAGCTTTATCACGGTCTTTTTTTGTTCCATAGCCATAATCATATGCATTACCCATTTGAAACATTGCCTGTGTATGCCCGGCTGCAGCAGCTTTCGCGTAGGCTGTAAAAGCTTTTTTTGCATCGCCTTTCTTCATGCCTTTACCTTGGCTGTACATCAATCCAAGTTGATAAGCAGCTTCAGCATGATTCTCTTTGGCTGCATTTTCGTAATGTTTTAAGGCTGCTTTAAAGTTTTTCTGCTCGTAAGCTGTTTTTCCATTTTGAAACTCAGTCTCGCCATGCTGTGCATAGGCCATAAAATTACAGACAAATAGCACAGTTAGTGTAAATAATAATATTCTTTTCATTTATGCAGGAGGTTAAGTAGTGTAGCATATAGTAGGTTATAGAAACTCACAATTAAATAACTAAAAAAGCAAATCAATTGTTTTTTGATTTGCACTATATTTTCACTTGTTGTAGAATATTGGAGTGAAATGACAAATAATTAACTGTGATTTGATACACCATACTTTAATCATATGTTTTTCAAAAGTGTATTATCAAACCGGGGAACACGATAGGTATGTGATATAAATTCTAAACTTATAGATTTCAATTATGCTTAACCAGCTCACCATCAAGCGTAAAACAGAGGCAATATTTTAGTTACCGCTGTAACTGTTACGGCGGTAACTAATCAAAAAAGGGAATTCTCCTTTCGGAAAATTCCCTGTTGTACTATTTATAAAAAAGGTTTTAAAATCTCTACCCGCGTTCGCCGAAAATAGCCGTTCCCACACGAATCATGGTGCTGCCCTCCTCCACTGCAATGGGATAATCACCGGACATACCCATCGAGAGTTCTGAAAACCCTTCTTTATCAGAAAAATATTTCTCCTTCATCTCAATATACAGTTGTTTCAGGGAATGAAACTCTCTGCGCACCTTATCCGTATCATCAGTGAATGTGGCCATCCCCATCAGGCCGGCAATCTGCACATTTTCCATTTTCCCAAATTCGGGAGATGTGAGCAGCTCATTCAACTCATCTGCATCAAAACCAAATTTGCTCTCTTCATCAGCAATATGAACCTGCAGCAGACAACGTACTACCCGATTGACCCTTTTAGCCTGATTGTTGATGGCATTCAGCAGCCTCATGCTGTCCACGCCGTGTATCAAACTCACAAAGTCAATCATGTACTTAATCTTATTGCGCTGCAAATGGCCAATAAAATGCCACTGTACATCATCCGGAAGAAGGGGCTGCTTGGCAGTCAGTTCCTGAACAGCCTCCTGCCTATTAATGATGGCC
>CAYPPC010000150.1:0-7504 GCA_964412435.1 uncultured Paludibacter sp. | reverse complement strand
AGAACATGGTGTTATAGTTGATAACCACCGAGTCAAGATATACAATTTCACCTTTTTCATTCACATCACCCGGGATACTGGCTGCCTCATCAAAAATGATCTCGTCGAATGAGAAAAGGAAGCTGCGAATCGAGTCAAGCTCTTCTCCTCTTGAGATATACTCCCAGATATTGCTGAAAAATGGAATAACTGCATCCACCGAGTGAACAACACCATTTTTTGCAGGGATGTTTTTGTTCGAAAGTTTTACCGAGCCGATATAAAAATCACCACCCAGGTTTTTGAAGTCAAGTTGCTTCTTGTTCAATAATGTAATTCGTGACTCTTTGTCGCCCGAAGCAGGGTAGCTGAATCTTGCTACGTGGTTCTGCACAAACTCTTTCAAGAGATTCTCTTCTGTGAATTGTGACACATCGAATCCGGCAAGAGCATCATTGGTTGGAACCCAGGCTGTGAACATTTGCGAACTGGAAAGCATCTCCTCGTAACCGGCAACGCGAACAGCTTCAGCAAATTTGGAGAACTGAGGTTCTGATTGAATCACCTCCAAAACGGTTTTGTCGGAGACGATAGACGAGTTAATATTGTAGTGCTCTTTCCAGTTCTCACTCTCGCAGGAGTTGAACACTACCGCCATAAGCAGGAGAGCTGTAAGCAGCGAGCCAATATTTTTCAAATGAATTTTCATATGTTCGTTTATTATTTATTGTTTTTACTTATTATTTCTTATCTTAAAAACATCCTGTTTTAGTTTCTGTCTTCCGGTTCTCCCGTGGTGGGTGCATAAATACTCTTCGGAACAAATTCGAAGTAGTCCATTTGAGCCTGAGCTGTGGGATTTTCCAGCACCGAGCGGAAACGAATGTAGTGTGGTTCGTAAGTGTCAAATGTGAATATACCTACAATTCTGCGCATAGGATAAGGCTCGTGACGCAGTGGTGTGTAGCTTCCACCAATCACCATCGTAATCGGAGCATCCATAAAACCGCGGTTTCGCATCGCTTTGTCATTTTCAAATCCTACTGTTTCGTCTTCAGGATCATCTTTTACCCAGCCCACTTTTGTGTCTGTTTTACGCATACGCAGGTCAAGCGGAATACCGACCGGCTTGCCATCCACATAAATTTGGGTAACGCTACGCAGTGTGTTACCGGAGTAACCAAAACGTAATTCATAGGTTCCCGGGGGTACCGGCAGCAGACGAATTGTTACGTCATAGGTACCGAGTCCCATCATTTCGTCTCCCTGATAGTTATGCCATATTCTGTCTTTAGATGCCAGATAAATAAAACGTGTATCCTGACTCTGCTCTACATATTTGAAGTAGCCGTGCGGAATACCATAGCGGTCACCACTCGAGTTTTGCTGTGTATCGGCAAAACGCAGGTTATTATTCATCATTTCCGGCAACAAAGAAGTCATATCGAAGCGAATGCGCGTGTTGCGTATCATATCTTCCACATCTGCGGTATAAAGCAATACATCAGTGAGATAATGGAACACCCCGTTCACTGTTGTTTTCGCCTGGTCTGTCACAAAAATCTGATCCTGCGAGTTAGGGTTAATATAAGCTTTCATCCCTTCCGGAAGCGTGTTCATACCGCTGCGGTTAGCCACCTTCATAATGCGGTTGGTGTACATAGTTTCCACAAACTCATACAGCTCAATATTTCGTGCCGCACTGCGGTCAAACCAAAGCGAGTTGGTATTGATAATTTTCTCTACCAGGTGATAGGAGATAAATTTATTCAGACTGTGTCCGCGATGGGTATAATCATCGGCGGCAACGCCGGGATCATTGCTGTACCAAACAGCTGCCTGATTAATGAGATCTTCAATCGACAAAATTCCTCTGGCTGCAAATACATCATCTGTTTCTACAAATGCTGTATATCCATACTTGCGGGAAGGTGGAGCCGGAATCTCATAAGATTCATACTCATCCTTAAAGCTGTAGAGCGTGTGATCATACTCTGTATCTTCAATCAAAAGCAGCGAGTCGGTCAAACCGGTTAAGTCAAGCGCTTCTGTGAAGAGGGTTAAATTTTCCTGATTCGCAATCAGGTATGGGAGCTGCGCCATAGAGGGGGTCAGCAATTTACTGATAGTGTGGATAACACCATTGTGCACCTCAATATCTTTTTCAAGAACTTCAGAATCGCCGTTCAGGAAAATACGCAGTTGCCCGGTCTCTTCATCAGCTGTAAAGAAGATTTCAATCACACGGTCGTTCATATTCACGTTCGGGATTACACCGTCTGCCAGGTTCTCTGTCATATATTTGTAATTCACAATGTGCGTGCGGGCAATATAATCAATCTCTTCCTCTTCCAGATCTTCAAACTTGAAGCCGTCTCCGCGTGAAGCATAGTACTCTGCCAAAGCCTGGTTGGTGGGGGCCAGACAGGTGTAGTCACCGTAAGCGCTGAGCATACCCTTCAGACCGGCATGGTCAATAAACCGAAGAAACTCGGAAAAGTTCTCCAGACTGTCTTTCTCCAGTTGCGTATATATCATTTCACCCGTAAAAGTAGTGACATAGCGCTCGTCAATACTGGGGTTGCAAGCTACGATGAGTGAAAGCAGCAGAGCAAAGGCTCCGGCTCTAAACAGTTTGGCTTTATGTATAAAATTGCTGAATTTCATAGCTTATTTATTTTATATTAATTATTTTCTTTCTCGTAAAAATTATAAAACTAATCATCTGATTCCGGTTCTCCCGTTGTGGGCGCATAAATGCTTTTTGGAACAAATTCAAAATAGTCCATCATTACCTGTGCATCCGGCTTTTCAAGTACTGAACGGAAACGGATGTAATGTGGTTCATAACTGTCAAAAGTAAAAGTACCTACCACACGGCGCAGTGCCTGTGAGGATTGTCGCAGCGGTTTCGGCGGATTGCCCCACACCACAGAGGTTGGCGCATTCATATAACCGCGGTTTCGCATAGCTTTGGCGATGTCAACACCGCCATCTTCAGTATTTGAGTCCGGCACCCAGCCAATTTTCGGATCAGCTTTTTCAATCCGGAGGTCGAGCGGAATACCAATTGGTTTTCCATCCACATAAATCTGAGTAACACTTCGCCACTGGTTGGCAGAATAGCCAAACCGCAACTCGTAAGTTCCGGGTGGTACCGGCAAAAGTCTTACAGTGAGGTCGTAGTTACCTAATCCCATCATCTCATCGCCCTGGTAGTTTTGCCACTGCATATCCATACCTGCGAGATAGATAAAACGAGTATCCTGACTCTGCTCAATATATCTGAAATATCCGGCAGGAATTCCGTAACGGTCTCCTGAACTCGAATTTTGCGAGTTTGCAATCCGCAAATTATTATTCATCATTTCAGGCAGCAGCGAAGTCATATCGAAGCGGATACGTGAGTTGCTAAGCACCTCTTCCACATCCTCTGTGTAAAGCAGAATATCGCTCAGATAGTGTAATACACCGTTTACCGTTGTTTTTGACACATCCGTCACATACAGCTCATTGGCTGTAGCCGGATTGATAAACGCCTTCTGACCTTCACCCAGATTTTTTGTTCCGCTTTTGTTGGATACCTTCATAATGCGGTAGCGGTACATGCTCTCAAGAAATTCATAAAGTTCAACACCTCTGGCAGCACTTCTGTCGATAAAGAGCATATTGGTGTTAACTGTCTTTTCTATCAGGTGATAGGAGATAAATTTATTCAAACTGTGCCCGCGATGCGTGTAGTCATCCGCTGCAACGCCCGCCTCATTACTGTACCATTGTGATGCGCCGGTGATCAGATCATCCAGTGAATGAATTCCGTGCTCAGCAAATACTTCGTCCGACTCCACAAATGCGGTAAAACCAAATTTGCGTGAGCCCGGGGCCGGAATTTCAAAATTCTCATATTCATCTTTGAAAGAGTAGATAGTAGGATCATAATCCGGATCCTCGAGCAACAGCAGCGAATCGTTCAATCCTGTCAGTGCCAGAGCTTCATAGAAGATGGTCAGATTGGGCTGACCTGCAATCAGGTCAGGCAACTGAGCCATCGAGGGTGCCAGCACTTTGCTGATGGTGTGAACCACTCCATTATGCACTTCGATATCTTTTTCAATCACCTCTGATTCTCCATTCAGAATAATTCTGAGTGCGCCGGTAGTGTTGTCAGCCGTAAACAGAATCTCGATTACCCGATCATTCATGTTTACGTTAGGAATAATTCCGTCTGACAAATCTTCCGTCATATATTTCATATTCACAATATGCGTCCGGGCAAGATAACGAATCTCTTCATCCGACAAATCTTCAAAAGTGACTCCGCCCAGCTCTTCATAATAATCAGCCAAAGCCTGATTGGTGGGTGCCAGACAGGTGTATTCACCGTAGGCACTCAACATTCCTTTCAGTCCGGCATGATCAATAAAGCGCAGGAATTCAGAAAAGTTTCCGGTACTGTCCTTTTCAAGTTGGCTGTAGATCATCTCACCCGTAAATGTGGTTACGTAGCGTTCGTCAATATCCGGGCTGCAGCTTGCAATCAAGCCGGTCAATCCGATCAACAGCATCAACCTGAGAACAATAACTTTACTTATTTTATTGATAAATTTCATATAAAAAACCTTCGTATTTCCAATTGACAGCAATACTTTGCGAAATCAGATCTATTTGAATTTAGATTCGTAATAGGGGTTTTGTTTCAGCTTCGGATTCGCTTTCAACTCATCCTCATTGATTGGGAAGTAGAGCGCATCCATCACTTTCATTTTACTTTTAACAAGACTTTGATCTTGCGTAAGCTTTCTAATTACTGTTTCAACCAGGCGATCCGGTCTGCCATCGCGGCGTGCCATACGCATCAGGTCAAACCAGCGTTTGCCTTCAAACATCAGCTCGCGCTGACGCTCCAGCAGAACCAACTCTTCCATCTTCTCTTTGTCGCCAAATTCGCTCAGAGAAAGCGTATCACTCACTGTGGGGTTGGAACGCAGGTATGTTTTATTTACAATAGTGATAGCCTGTGCCAGCTGATTTTTCTGAACCAAAGCTTCCGCTTTCATCAACATCACATCTGTCATGCGATAAATAATCCAGTTGGCCGGGGAGCTGTAAACAGAGCGGTACATGTAAGTATTGCTTTTGCCATCGGTACTTTCCAGTCGCATCAATCCAGCATACTTAAATACATTATAAACGTTGTTCTCGCTCTTTGCATTGATAAAGTCTTTGCGGCGCACATCTGTCAGCTTATCACCATTTACAAAAATATCATCTTGTTCAGTAATGATCTCCGGAACAATAAGTACCCCGGCAGGGTCATCAAAGTTTCCATAGAGATAGTTAATTGAACTGTTATAAGTTTGGTTTACAGCAGAAAACTGCAGTTCAAAAATACTTTCAGTAGAGTTTTTTCTGCCAAAAATCTGGTAGTAAGCATCCTCATCTTCATCTTCAATCATCTCTAAAAGCGGATCTTCCAGAATTCTGTCAGCAGCTGCAATACATTCATCATATTTGTTTCTCCAGAGATAAATATCTGCCAGCAAAGCACGTACAGCATTTTTTGTGATGCGGCCTTTGTTAGAATCAACACGTCCGTAACGGGTCAGCGCCCACTGTTCAGCCTGAACCAGGTCTTTTTCCAAATAATCCAGAATGACATCTTCTGAAACTTTGGGCTGGTTATAGTCCTGTGTGTCTGTGATGGAGGCATCCGTAACAAACGGTACTTCACCAAAAGTACGCACCAGATAGAAATAGGCCAGTGCACGCAGGGTGAGTGCTTCTGCCATCTTGGCGTTCAGTTGTGCCTGAGAAAAGTTAGGGTCCACCTCATAAGCTTCGGGAGCTTTCGCCAGCACAATATTGCTGAAGTTAATAACTCTGTAGAAGCTGGACCAGTTGGTGTACGGGTTAGTTGACAGGATGTTGGCTCCGAGAATTTTTCTCAGATTATCGCTCATACCATAGCCTTCAGTAACATTATCAGAACGAAGTTCACCATAAATGATCATTCTCTCAATTACAGGATCTTCAATCATGGCCCGGTAGATAGTGGCTATCACCGCTTCCACATCCGACTCCAGTTGCCAGTAGTCTGTAGAGACCACTTTACCATCCGGCTCAATAGTTAACCAACCGGTACATGAGCCAAAGAGTGCAATTACTGCAGTAAGTATTAAATATTTGATTCGTTTCATATTTCTCGATTTTTTACTATTCAAGTGATACAATAATTAAAAGTTAACAGATACACCTGCGGTAAATGAGTGCGCACGTGGTGTTTGGCTATCGTCGAAACTAATACCCATTGAACCGTAATTAACTTCGGGGTCAACACCGGAATATTTTGTAAAAGTAAACAAGTTATTAATTGTCAGATAAACAGACAAGCCGGACATGTAATAAGCTTTAAGTTTATCCGGGTTAAATGCATAGTTAACCTGCAGGTTTTTGATCCGGAAGAAAGATCCGTCTTCAACATAGCGGTCGCTTCCTAACCAGTTATAACCGGCTCCATAAAGTGCACGCGGCATATCGGTATTGTCACCATCTTTGCGCCAGCGCCAGTTAACACTTGCTGCCTGGTTGTTGTTGCTATACATATTTTCAGCATTCATGCGTGCTCTGTTCACAACTTTGTTTCCATAACGGAAGTTGGAGAATACGTTGGCTGAAAAACGTTTATAGTTCACACGGAAACTCAAACCACCATTAAACAGCGGGTTGGAGTTACCTAAGTAAACAATATCCAGCTCATTGATATTACCGTCATGGTTAATATCTTCGTAGATGGCATCACCACCTTTGAACTTATATTCTGCTGACTCTCCGGCAGCAAATGTCATACGTACCGGTTCACCTTTGGCATCATAGATAATATTACCATTGACATCAAGTGCGAAAGGACTGATACCTTCACGTCCCGGTTCATATTCATTGTATTGATAAACACCTTTGTAACGGAAACCGTAGATAGAACCAAAGGGGTTATTAGGTTGCAGACGAGTGAGGTAGCTACCATTCTTATAGTCGAAATCCTTGTTGTGGCTATCCAAAATACTCTGCTTCAACTCAACAATGTTATTTTTAAAGTTTGAGAAGTTTAATGAAGCACTGAACGAAAGATCTCCGATTTTGATAAAGCGATTGGCATTAAAGTTCAGGTCCCAACCCACGTTATTCATCGTACCGGCGTTCTGGAAACTTAAAGCACCATATCCGGAACTGGACGGAATTTTCAAGGTTTCAAAGAGCATATCTTCTGTACGCTTAAAATAGTAGTTAAAGTCAAGCATATAGGTATCATCTAAGAAGCCTAAGTCAATACCGTAGTTATATGAACTTACTTTCTCCCAGCGCAGGTCGGCCAGCTGAATGTTATCAGGACGAATAGTCGGAATACCTACGTAGCTGCTGTATGCAGAATAGATACTGTAGAACAAATACTCGTCACGCGGCTGGTTACCTGTGATACCCCAGCTCGGGCGAAGTTTCAATGTACTCAATGTGGGTGTAGCCCAATCCA
>CAYPPC010000149.1:336-7554 GCA_964412435.1 uncultured Paludibacter sp. | reverse complement strand
GATTTTGAATTTGATTGTGGAGGATAAGTAAAAAGACCAGTCCACTAAATCCCCCACATTTCGACTTCGCTCAATGCAAGCAGGGGGACTTTTAAAGTACAATAAATTGAATTATTATCGCATTTTAAGACTTTATAAAACTCTACCAATTACATGAGCAAAAAAAACAAAACAACCGGATTCATACTATTGACGTTATTATTACTGCTACAATTCAATACGCACGCACAAAAGTCCTCCAAGGGGGAAACAACGTTCGGCGTAAGCCAATTAGGAGGCATTAGAGGTCCTGAACCCACTTTCTGGTGGACCGACATGCACAACAAAGAGCTGCAATTGATGTTTCATGGAAATAATATTGCGCAAACGGAGTTCAGTATTGACTATCCGGGCGTTACTATTACGGATAAAAAGCTGACCGACAACCCCAATTACGTTTTTCTTTATTTGAATATTGATGCGTCAGCCAAAGCAGGCAAATTCAATATTACTTTAAAAAACGGACGAAAAAAACAGTTGGTTCCATACGAATTGAAAGCGCGTCGGGAAGGTTCAGCCTTGCGGGAGAGTTTTTCAGAAAAGGACAATGTGTATCTGATTATGCCCGACCGTTTTGCTAATGGCAAGCCTGAAAATGATGCCGTAAAAGGCTATCACCAGGGAGTTGAATGGGGAAACCTGGCGGCACGACAGGGTGGTGATATCGAGGGAATTATCCAGAATCTGCCCCATTTGGAAGATTTGGGAATCACAGCACTTTGGACAACGCCTTTGCTCGACAATAACGACACAGTTTACTCGTACCACCACTATGGAAGTACGGATTATTATAAGATTGACCCACGCCTGGGTAAAAATGAAGATTACCTGCGACTTTCGCAAAAAGCCGCTGAACATGGCATTAAAATGATTATCGACATGGTACCCAATCATTGCGGCGGATTTCACTGGTGGTCAGATGATCTTCCAGCATCTGACTGGTATAATCAGTGGCCAAGTTACACATCTTCCAACTACCGTGTAAATGCATGGACCGACCCACATGCAAGCAAGTCTGACTTATATCGTCTGACAAACGGTTGGTTTGCACCCAATATGCCCGATTTAAACTTGAGTAACTCCTTACTTTACGACTATTTGAAGCAAGTTTATATTTTCTGGATTGAATATGCTGATATTGCCGGTATTCGTGTAGATACATATCCCTATAACGACCTGAAAACAGCAGCCCGGTTTATTCAGGAAATTCGGGATGAGTACCCCAATATGAATGTGGTGGGTGAGTGCTGGGTCAAATCTACAGTTGAAGCTGCATACTATCAATCAGGTAACAACAATAAGGATGGTTTTGACAGTCGTTTACAGAGTGTTATGGATTTTATTCTAAAAGATAAACTGGCTGAAGTTTTTAACGAACCGGAGGCATGGAACAGTGGTTTAATGAAGTTTTATGAACATTTTGCACAGGATTTCGCCTATGCAAATACTAATTTATTGATGAACTTCGTAGATAATCATGATATCGACCGATACAGTAACGAAGTAAAAGGCGATTTGAAGAAGTATAAAATGGGACTGGCGCTGCTGACGACCGTTCGCGGTTACCCGCAAATATATTACGGTACAGAGATTATGCTCGACGGCATTCCCGGAAGCTATGAAGGAACGCGATTTACATTTCCCGGAGGGTGGAAAGAGGATGAACGCAATGCATTTTTGCCCGAAGGGCGCACCGATAAAGAGAATGAGGTGTATGAATATCTTAAAACACTGCTACACTATCGTAAAAACAGCCAGGCACTGCAATCCGGCAAAATGACACAGTTTATACCCGAGAACGGGGTCTATGTCTTTTTCAGAAAAGGCGAAGACAAAACGGTGATGGTTATTACCAATAACAACGAAGCGCCTGTTGAATTAGCTACTGGACGCTTTGCCGAGTGCATCGGCGATCTGGAAGTTGGAATTGATATTCACAGCCGCTTTCCGCACGATTTAAAATACCCGATTCCTGTAGATGGGAAAACAGTTTTGGTGCTGGAATTGAGTCATTGGTTATAGTTCTTCAAATATAAAAAAAAATGGAACTAAAAAGAGATTTAACGCAGAAAAAGAGTTTAAGAGTTCTTTGGATTTTAGTGGGAGTAATCGGCATTATTCTCTCGGCAAGCTATCTATTTGAACTTTTAGATGGTAGTTACCCACGCCCGACTTTCGGTTGGATACGTTTCTTTGTATTTCTTATACTCGGAATCATCTTTCTTATTCAAGGGTTTTCACGTCAGAAGGCCTATGTTTTAATAAATGGAAAAAGTCTCTCTTTTAAACCTACCGAAGAGGCAAAACTGGAAAAAATCAACTGGTCGGATGTTGCGTCTATTACTTACAAGCATAACAAGTTTCATTTCACAAAAAAAAATAATACAGTGCAGGTAATCAATCTGTCTTCGCTTAGTTTTGCTCTGGTGAGTGAGGTGAAAGGAGCGGTAAGTTCTCAAGCTAAAGCAAAAAACATTTCGATAAATCTTACTTAATATTTTGCATAAACTCCCAACAAATTATACCATTAAAACAAATGGCCATGGCACGACTCAGATTTTCTTTTTCCGACACACTTAAGCAGTTAAAAGCAGCTGTTATTCGCTTCTCAGGCGCTGTAATCGCAATTCTTATTTTGGCCGTATTGCTTTCGATCAATATCTATAATCCCAAAGCTATTCCGGAATCTTATATTTTCATCAATATGCTGTTCATTAACATATTGGTATTTGTCAGGCTGATGGAAGATAATAAACCACCTAAATGGGTGAGTCTCGGAGTGAGAATTGCCTTTATTCTGATGCTTGTCTTTTTTATCAACAAATTACCCGATAAGCTTCAACCTGCCGATGTTGTGCAGCAAGTGATGATAAACCTTGCCTTTATTTTGGGAATTTCAGGAGCACACCATATCAACAAAAGTGACTCAAAACCGTGGTGGCAGTATGCATATACGTTGTTTGTCAACCTGATTACAACTCTTATTTTCGCATCCATTCTGATGGGTGGATTAAGTTTGGTACTGGTTTCACTCGATCGCCTTTTCAATATCAATATACCTTCTAACAGCTACTCCTATCTGGCTGTTTTCTGCTATACTCTTTTTGCACCGCTCTATTTTCTTGCAAAAATACCGGAAAAAGGAAGTTACGAAGATTACAAGACATTCCCGGGGGTGTTCAAAATTTTAGGTCTCTATATCTTACTCCCTATTCTGACGATTTACCTGGGAATTTTATATCTCTATCTACTCAAAATCATCTTTACCTGGACGCTGCCGGTGGGCTGGGTATCCTGGTTAGTCTCGATATTAGGTTTAGGTGCTTTTCTTACGATGGCGGTACTCTATCCCATTTATCGAAACAGTGATAACAAAACTACCAATCTGTTCTTCAAGCTATTCCCTATGCTGATTTTACCTTTGTTGGCATTGATGTTGGTGGGCATTATACGCCGATTTTCAGATTACGGCATCACCATCAACCGACTTTTGGTGCTGATACTCAATCTCTGGCTTTGGGGTGCATCCCTGTTTCTGATTTTCAACAAAAACAAGCAACTCAAATGGTTGCCGCTCTCATTGGGCTTAGTAGCATTGCTGGCAGGTTTTGGCCCCTGGAGTGTGGTAAGTATCAGCAAATATAAACTTGAAAAGGAGTTTGTGCAGCTGTTACTAACTGCCGGTTGGCAAAACAGTACCGAAAGTGAAATAAAAACATTGAGCGAAGAGCAACAAGTACGTTTGCTGGATGTGGGTAATTATATGCAAAACATGTACGGAGTTGAGAGTGTTCGTCCATTTTTCAGTTCACTGGGTGAAAATGCCAAAATGACTCACCTCTCTGAAAAGTTAGAAATTTCGGAGCGTATTGCAAGAAAAAATAATTACTTCTCTTTTTACTCAAACAATAAGGGTTTTGAAGTTGATTTAAAAGAATATAAACAAGCTGTTTCTTTTCAAAAAAAGTACCGAAAAAATCTAATTTACAAAAGTGATAATTTTGAAATCAAACTAAAAATGAGTGATTTGTATGTACAACAAGCTGAAAATGAGTTTATCATTTCACTCAAACCAGTTATAGACGAGCTGTTGCAAAACTCGGATATACGAACCGATTCTGAAAACTTGATAATAGATGGAGCAAATTACACCCTGTTTATTATTCAGATGAATGGAGAACTGACTGAAAATGGTCCTGAAATCAACACGCTGCAAGGGATTCTTTTCCTAAAATAGCCTACTTTGCACTCATTGAGTGCGATTTTTGAGCAACATTGCACTATGAGAGTGCAATTTTATCTGTTTTTTGCACTATGTGAGTGCAAAAGTTTGTATATTTGCAGAAAACAGGTTCAACATGGAAACACTTTATATACATTTCAACAATTTATTGCGGGATACAAAATTAGATTTCCACCGCTATCTATACTCCAAAATAGATTGGAATAGTCGCTTAATTGGTTTGATTGGAGCTCGCGGAGTGGGTAAAACCACACTGATATTACAACATATAAAAGAGCATTTAGATCCCAACGAATCACTTTATGTAACTGCCGAAGATTTCTACTTTGCTGAGCATCGATTATTAGATTTAGCTGCTCAGTTTACAAAAATGGGTGGTAAATATCTTTTTATCGACGAAATTCACAAATACCAGGACTGGTCAAAGGAGCTAAAATTAATTTATGACTATCACCCCGACTTAAAGGTGGTATTTACAGGTTCTTCTATCCTGGATATTAACAAAGGTGTTTCAGATTTAAGTAGAAGGGCTATTATTTACAAAATGTATGGTTTGTCTTTTAGAGAGTATTTGCAGTTATTTCACAATATAGAGGTACCTGTTTACTCCATCCCGGATATTCTTTCACATCGAGTAGAAACACCGGAGATGAAACATCCTTTACCACTTTTCCAGTCTTACCTTGAAAAAGGTTATTACCCCTTTGCCATGGAAGATGCCTATGATTTTCGATTGACACAGGTATTAAACCAAACCTTGGAAACAGACATACCCCAATATGCAGGCATGAATGTGGCAACGGGAAGGAAATTAAAGCAATTGCTAATGATTGTAGCTAAAAGTTCACCATTCAAACCCAATTTCAGTAAAATCGCACAGATTCTTGAAGCCAGCCGAAATAATATAGCAGACTACTTTCTCTATATCGAAGAGGCCGGACTCATTATGCAGCTACGGGATGATACAGGCGGAATTCGCGGATTGGGAAAAGTTGATAAAGTTTATTTAGAAAACAGTAATTTGATTTATAACCTTGCTCAGGAAAATGCGAATATCGGAAACATCCGGGAAACCTTCTTTTTAAATCAAACACGTGTATTCGCTGACCCGGTTTCTTCATCAAAAGCTGATTTTCAAATCGAAGACATGACATTTGAAATTGGTGGGAAAAACAAATCCCGGAAGCAAATAGAGAATATCCCCAACAGCTTTGTTGTTAGAGATGATATTGAGACCGGTTTTTTGAATTTTATCCCACTTTGGCAGTTTGGTTTAGGATATTGATATCGTAACAGAATTGAAAACGTTTGCAATACTCTTTTTTGTTTTAACCTATCGGCTAACAGTCTGATTCAAAATAGTTCAGTTAATTTTGCAGGTAACTGAATTATTTCTGTCTGAAAATAAATTTACACGACAATATTTATGAAAACAAAAAATCTGTTCTTTGCTTTTGCACTACTTCTCTTATTCTCTTCCTGCGTAAAACAGCCGCTTAATCTGCCCGCAGCGAGTGAAAACAACCTGAATCTGAACAGCCTTGCTACCCTGGCTATGGGCGAAAACGAGATTTTTACACAAGATTATACTCTGAATTTCGAGGCTGTTGACAGCATTAGTGTCGCCGGCGCTGAAGCTGAATTATCTTACGACAAATCAAAAATCACCCTGCACGTAAACAGCGAAACACCCCGTTTTTTCTCATTGAACGTTTGGGTGGATGGAACCCCATACGCTATACCCTGTCGTCGCAGCGACAAAGTGGATTGTACATTTACTTTTGATCCGCAGGGAGGAAAATATAAGCGGGTGCAATTAACAGGACAGATGAACGACTGGGCACCCAACCTAACACCCGATCTGAAACTGAATGATGCTGGTTTGTACGAGGTGAATTTGCAACTTTCTCCCGGAAATTATCTTTATCAAATGTCATTGGATGGCGACTGGAACCACGATCCCAACAATCCTGATAAAGTGGATAACGGCTATGGTAAGTTCAACTCCATCCTGCAAGTGGCCGGGAATACCGATAAACTTCCTGTGTTGACTACCGAATCATTCTCTGGAAGAAAGGTTACGTTATCAGTTGAAAATGCTTCCGATCACATTTTTGCCTACTGGCAAAACTACGAGCTGCCGTCTCATTTTATCAAACAGAGCGAGGGTAAAATTGAGATCTCCATTCCCGGCGAAGCTGTAAAATCAGAGCGCAGCTTTATCCGTGTTTGGGCAAGCAATGAATTTGGCGTAAGCAATGACATTTTGGTACCGCTAAACCACGGAAAAGTGCTGACAAAAGCAAACGAAATCAATCGCCATGACCGCCACGCGCAGATTATGTATTTCCTGCTGGTGGATCGTTTTAAGAATGGCAACAAGGAGAATGACCGTCCCATGAACCGACCGGATGTGCACCCGAAAGTGGATTACTGGGGTGGCGACTTAGCCGGCGTGCAGCAAGCTATTGAAGCGAGTTATTTTGAGAAACTGGGTGTAAATACTCTTTGGATTTCACCGCTGAATCAAAACCCGGATGAACCTTTTGGCTACTATGAACCGGCCAATACCAAGTTTTCACCCTATCATGGCTATTGGCCAATTTCGTTCAGTAAGGTAGATTATCGTTTTGGCAGTAATGATGAGCTAAAAGAGATGGTCGATGTTGCGCACGACAGCGAAATTAATGTACTGTTAGATTATGTAGCGCATCACGTGCATGAGCTTAATCCACTCTATCAGAATAATCCGGAGTATTTCACATCGCTCTATTTGCCGGACGGCACACTCAATACCGAGCGTTGGAACGACCATCGTCTCACCACCTGGTTCGATACTTTTATTCCAACCATCGATTTTGCCAATCCGGAAATGCTGGAACTGATGACCGACTCGGCACTTTACTGGCTCAACGAGTTCAACCTTGACGGCTTCC
>CAYPPC010000149.1:0-326 GCA_964412435.1 uncultured Paludibacter sp. | reverse complement strand
ACCTTTCTGGCGCATGCTTACCCGCAAAATCAAGGAGAACAATGAAGGCAAAAATCTTTATCAGATTGGTGAAACGTACGGCAGTCCTGAGTTGATTGCCAGTTATCTCAACACCGGCATGCTCGACGGGCAGTTTGACTTTAATGTATTTGAAGATGCCAACACCAGTTTTGCCGGCGTAGGTGAACCCGATTTAGTTCGATTGAAAAATGTGTTGGAGGGTAGCTTAAGAACTTACGGCACGCACAACCTAATGGGCTATATTTCGGGTAACCACGACAAACCGCGCTTTATGGCATTGGCTTCAGGCGATTTAGATTTTGGCG
>CAYPPC010000148.1:7006-7575 GCA_964412435.1 uncultured Paludibacter sp. | reverse complement strand
AGCTAATTGAATTTATTAATCAAAAACGGTCAACGTTTTTCAGGCATAAACAGAAGAGGAATTAACAAGCACAATAAAAACAAAATGAAAAAATATTTTACAGCAATATTATTTTTAGCAGGATCTGTTATGCTGCTTTCTGCACAAAATTCTGAGAAAATCAGTCGTGTTCTGGAATATCTTCCGGCACCCGGTCAGCATATCAATCGCTTGTTTCCTTCGGCGGCAATGAGCGATACACCGGAAAATGCCCTGGCTTTTGCCAACATCCAGCTAGTGGACAACAAAGCGATGCTTGGTTTAGGCGCTTTTGGCGGTTATGTAATTGTTGCTTTTGACCACGCTATCGTGAATGTGCCGGGTGAGTATGATTTTAAGATTTTAGGCAATGCCGGAGCCACCAGCGCCGAACCGGGCATTGTGATGGTATGTCAGGATTTGAACGAAAACGGTATGCCTGACCCCGATGAACCCTGGTATGAATTAGCTGGAAGTGACTACAGTCATCCTGAAACGATTAAAAATTATGAAATTACGTATCATCGCCCCAATCCGGACGGTGAAAAAAG
>CAYPPC010000148.1:0-6996 GCA_964412435.1 uncultured Paludibacter sp. | reverse complement strand
GGACGGATAATCAGGGGAATGAAGGTGTGGTTCCGCATATCAGCTTTGCAACGCAGGCTACCATGTATCCGCTTTGGATTGAATCCAATACTCTGACATTCAAAGGCACACGTCTGAGAAGCACGAAAATTGGCAGTGAAAACAACTGGCAACTTCCGGCTTTGCCCTGGGGCTATGCAGATAACCACGCTAATGGTGCTGATCTTGAGAAAGTCGGTTTCAATATTGAATGGGCTGTGGATGATGCAGGTAATCCGGTGCATCTGGAAACTATCGACTTTATCCGCATTCACACGGCTCAAGTGCAGGAAGCAGGCTGGCTGGGCGAAACCTCTACCGAAGTGGCAGGCATTATTGACTTACACCCGGATGCTGTTCCATCTTCTACTAAAAAACTGCACTCTGCTGAAAACTTACATATTGCACTTTCAGGAGATTTGCTCTTTGTGGATATTTCACAAGGAGTAAATCAGGTTTCCGTGTACAATATGCAAGGTGTACAGGTAGCCTTTGACAAGAGCAATCATCTGAATGTAGCCCATTTACAAAAAGGAGTTTATATCTTAAAAGTTGAAACAGTTGACGGCAAGTCACTTTCAACCCGATTTATAAAATAATTATCAATTAAAAATAAATAAAAATGAGATCTATTCTTAAAAAATCGGTCTATCTTCTGACCGTTGCAGTACTGGCCTTTTCACTGGCTTCCTGCGAAAAAGAAGACCCTGTAGTTTTTGAAGTGCTTAATTTAGAAAACAAGCTGACAGAAGTTGAAACGGAATGGATCGGTGATGACACCGGCGTTGATAACGATGGTACTTTCTTTAATCAGTTTACCGATTCCGGTAATTTTTATCGTTTCGATAACTATTATACACCCTCCTGGGGTAGTTGGGGTGGATTTATGTACACCAACAAAACTGATGTAACTACACCGGATTATACCAATAACAGCGCCATTACCGGCAAAGGTGTAAATGGAAAAGTGTACCTTACCGCGTTTATCAGCGACTTCAATGCACCTGTTGTTACTTTTGTTGATGAAAAAGCGCACGAAGTGGATGGACTGTATATTACCAACAGCACCTACGCCTACCATTCCATTAAAAATGGCGATGATTTTACCAAAAAGTTTGAAGCAGACGACTGGTTTAAGCTGGAGATTTATGGAAAAGATGCCAACGGTGTCGAGACAAGCAAAGTTGAAGTTTACCTGGCCGATTTCCGGGATGGTAAATCAGAAATTTTGAATAGTTGGAAGTGGGTTTCTCTGAAAGAGCTGGGAGAACTGAAAAGTATCCACTTTGAACTTTCATCGACCGACAACGGCGACTGGGGTATGAACACCCCCGCTTATATCTGCGTGGATGGCATTAAAGCCATAAAATAATTCACTGCAGAAGGCTTGATTGGAACCTTTGGGTTTTTATTATTATATGTTGATTAGCAGACACAGCAAAGCGATGCTGTGTTTGCTTTTTTTAAAAGCCCCCTTTTGGGGGGGTGGGGGCTTATTCTGACTATATATTTTCAAACAATGCATTTGTTTTTCTAATGAATTAACTATATTTGCACCAATCCGATTGAAAAACAGTAATAGTTTATGCAGGCAATTAACGATTTTCTAATCTCTCTCCACAATTATTTAGGCGGTCACCACTGGTTTGTAGCACTCCTATTGGGCACCGGAATCTTCTTTACTTTTTACCTTCGATTTCCGCAAATTCGCTATTTCAGACACTCTCTGCGTGTAGTTCGGGGCAAATATGATAAAGCAAGTGATGCCGGTGACACCACCCATTTTCAGGCTTTGGCCACTGCACTTTCTGGTACCGTTGGTACAGGGAATATTGCCGGTGTAGCATTGGCAGTACACTTAGGCGGACCGGCAGCACTTTTCTGGATGTTGGTTACTGCTTTTTTAGGTATGTGTACCAAATATGTAGAGGTTACGCTATCGCATAAATACCGTGATTTTGACGCGGAAGGGATGGTGGCCGGCGGTCCGATGTACTACATGAAGAAGAAACTGAATTTCCGCCTTAAATCAGGAAAAACTATTCAGACCGGTCACGCTTTAGGGGCATTTTTTGCAGTAGCGGTGCTTTTCTCTACCTTTGGAACCGGTAGTTTGCCGCAAATCAACAGTATCTCCAACTCCGTGTTTACCAGTTTTGGAATTAAACATATTTACACCGGTGCTGTGCTGGCGCTGCTGATGGCTTTAATCATTATCGGAGGTATCAAGCGTATTGCCAAAGTGACCGAAAAGCTGGTTCCGTTTATGGCGGTTATTTATTTTTTAGGGGCCATTGTGGTTATTCTTTCCAATGTGGAAAATTTCATTCCATCACTGATTGCTGTTTTCAGCGATGCTTTCAACGGGACAGCCGCTGTTGGTGGTTTTCTGGGTGCCAGTTTCGCTTTTGCACTTAACAGCGGCGTAAACCGTGGACTATTCTCCAACGAAGCAGGTCAGGGTTCTGCCCCGATTGCACACGCATCGGCACGCACCAGCGAACCGGTTTCTGAAGGGATGGTGGCTATTTTAGAACCCTTTATCGATACCATTATTATCTGTATGCTTACCGGAATGACGCTGCTCTCGTCCGGTGTTTGGAAAGAGAAGCACATGAATGTTTTTCACTACACCGATATCGAAGTGCTGGCGCAAAATTTTGATGGAGCGCAGGAAGCTGATGTCAAAAAACTACAGGGACACATCAATAAGTCAGCCCGTTTGCCGCTTTTTAGCGGCGAAATAAGCGTAAATAACGGTAAAATCGAGAATGATATCGCTGTTTTGCACGCCCGTTCGCTGGCAGAAAATATCTCCATTAAAAGAAACAACAGCTACTTTAGCGGTAAAATAAAAGTGAGCGAAGGGAAGATTGATGAGCAGAACAACAGCTTAGTCTTTGAAGGAAAATCGCTGATACACAGTGCACCATTAACGAATATTGCGTTTACAAAAAGTGTTTTTGGGAAATATGGCGGACTGATTGTCACCATTGGACTTCTGCTGTTTGCCTTCTCAACCGCCCTCGCCTGGTCCTACTACGGCGACCGCGCCATCACCTACCTTTTCGGAGTGAAATGGGTGCTGGCATTCCGGGTTGTTTTTGTGGCAGCCTTTTTCGTCGCCTCCTTTATCGACACCACCATTATTTGGAATTTATCATTAATCACTATCGTATTTATGACCGTTCCCAACCTGATTGGCCTGCTAATTCTGCATCGGGATGTAAAAGAGAGTACAAAGAGTTATTGGGAGCATTTTAAGAAGGAGTTTCCGGAGGGGTAAGGCCCCCTTGCCCCCAAAGGGCGGATTGTGTGTGAGGTCTTGGCTGATTTCCAGATAATTTTAGAGAGTAATTTTGAAGCTATACAATAGTTTTGTTTTTGTAACTTTTGATAATTTACAAAATGAAAAAACGATTTCTTTTTATATTCGCAATACTCCTTTTACTCTTTTCAATGAACTCGTGTTCCATACTGAAAAAGAGCGAAATCGGCTATTTGACACAGGCCGCAAAAGGTCATTTTAAGATAATGAATGCACGGGAACCGATTGCTAAGCTTTTGAAAAAAGAGGATTTGGATAGTCTTACTCGCAATCAATTAGAGTTAGTGCTTGAAATACGGAAGTTTGCTTCGGAAGAGTTGAAACTGCCACAAAATAAAAGCTATACCCGCTTTGCACCGATTGCGGAGGAATATCCCGGCTGGAATGTCTATTGTGCACCGGAATTTTCGGTAGAGCCGGTGGTTTGGTGCTATCCCATTGCAGGCTGTGTAGTTTATCGCGGATATTTTAATAAAGAAGATGCTTTGCAGTTTGCCGCTGAACGCGAAAAAGAAGGATTGGATGTACATGTTGGCGCATTTACCGGTTACTCATCGCTCGGCTGGTTCAATGATCCTATTTTGAGTAATCACCTGGAATACGACTCTATCGATCTGGCCGGTTTAATTATCCACGAACTGGCGCATCAGCAGCTTTATATCAAAAATGATTCACGTTTTAACGAAGCTTTTGCTGTAGCTGTTGAGCGGGAAGGCACCAAACGCTGGCTACAACTCAAAGGAACACCGGAACAACTGGCAGAGGCCGAAAAGCGCTGGGTTGATAGCGACCAACGAAGTTCCGTGGTGCTTCAAGCGCGTGAAAACTTGGAGAAAATCTACGCCGGTGCGCCGACTGAAACCCTGGTTGCTAAAAAAGATTCCGTGTTTCGGGATTTAGTGGCGCAACTGCGCACTATTCAAAATAACGGCATTCCCGTTGAAGTGGATAAAAGTGAAAAGATACAGCTCAACAATGCCAGCTTAGTTCCTACCAGCACTTACCATCAATTATTGCCTTTTTTCAGGGAGAGTTTTGATAGTTTGAATCGTGATTTCCCGGCCTTTTATGAATATGCTAAACAGCTTGGAAAGATGAAGAAGGAGTTGGTATATTAGTGTAGGTGATATAATGGTGTATTGGTATATTGGTGTATTAGTTTATTGATGAGCCTGCGGTTAAATCCATATTTAGTAAATACACTTATTCTATCAATTAATAACTATAAGTTTAACAATTACGTTTAATTCGGAAGATCAAGTTGCTAAATTTTGAAACTTTTATTATTTTTGTTTGTTAGAGTATTATATGCAATACTTTGAAACTATTTTCCTGGAAGAGGTAGATCGGTTTCTGGACACTTTAGACAAAAAAGTAAAAAGGAAAGTAATTTTTAATGTCCGAATTGCTCAGTAAACCAATGATCCTAAATTGTTTAAGAAATTGAATGCTAATATTTGGGAGTTTAGAACCCAATATTTGGGTATGCAAATACGACTCTTAGCATTTTGGGATAAAAGAGCGAAAACTAACACCTTAGTTATAGCTTCCAATGGATTTATCAAAAAAACACAAAAAACTCCTAAACACGCCATTGAGAAAGCGGAACAAATAAGAGAGAATTACTTTACAGAAAAAACTAAATAACTATGAAAACTTATACATTGGCCGAAATGGAAGATAAACATATCGGTACTAAAGGCACAAAAGAACGTGATGAATACGAATATGAACTTCGTATGGAGTTACTCGGACGTATGATCAGGGCTACTCGTAAAGAGCAAAACTTAACCCAGGAAGAACTTGGGAGGTTAGTTGGAGTCAACAAATCACAAATCTCCAAACTTGAAAATCACGCTAACAGCGCTACAATTGAAACAATATTGAAAGTTTTTAAAGCATTGAAAGCTGAGATCAATTTCAATGTTAAAATTGATGATCAATCCATTCAACTTACCTAAAATTTGAAATTCATGATAATAAGAAGGCTGGATTCAAGTCACAAAAGCTTCTTCTTATGAATGTAGCTCAAACGTACTACTCTTCACAAACTCCCGGTGCCCAATACCCCAGCGTTTCATCGCATCCAGCACCTCTTCCAGAGTTTTGCTGTAATCCGTTAGTTCATAAGATACCGCAACGGGTTTGGTATCGCTGACAATGCGCTCCACCAATCCGTTCATCTGCAATTCTGTCAGCTCTTTTGACAAAATGCGCGGACTGATGCCCGCTTCCCGGCTTAACTCATTAAACCGCAAAGGTCCATCCCGCAAAATGGAGATCAAAATTAGCTTCCACTTACCTCCAACCACATCTAAGGTGTCACGAATAGCCATTTCAGCTATCCGACATGTTTCACTGTTTCGCATGCTATTCTTTTTGTAACTACTATTCTTTTGTTATTTGTCTGCAAAGATAGGATATTTTCACGATATTTGCATATAGATAGAAACTAAATAAACAAAACAGATATTGACATGGCTTATAAACCCGTATTCAACCCCGAGGAGTTTCCACACCGTTTTGCGGAAGCGTGGAACCAATATAATGCTGACGGCATCGCAGCCCTATTTTTCGAAGATGCAGATTTCGTGAACGTTACCGGCAAGTGGTGGGATAATAAAACCGATATATGGAAGGCGCATGATTTTGGTCTTCGCATTATTTTTCAAAACTCAAAAGCGGAAGTGCTGAAAGTGAAAGTGAAGCATGTGACTGATGATGTGGCAGTAGTGCATTGCCGTTTTAAGGTATCAGGACAGACCAAAAGCGGTGAACAGGAAAAGGTGGGCGACCGGGAAACAATGTTTCTCTTTGTTGCCAAAAAACAGGAAAACGATGAGTGGCTCTGCGTTTCGGCTCAAAACACCGACATTATCTTCGGAGAACAAACCAATATCCGGGATGAGAGCGGGCAGCTAAAAGCAGTGAGCTACAAAAAGAAACATATTAGAATTACACGTGACTTAAATGAGGAGGAATAAATGATGAATAACAACAGAGATAAAAGCACTATGGAGAAATTCCGGATGAATCCGAATAAGGGATTGGAGTTCGGCATATATACACTTGGCGATCATCTGCCCAATCCCCTAAAAAAAGAGCGGATTTCGGCGCAACAGCGGATCAAAGAGATTATCGAACTGGCCAAACTGGCTGAGCAAGCCGGTCTTGATATTTTTGCCGTTGGCGAAAGTCACCAGGAGTATTTCACAACGCAGGCGCATTCAGTTGTGCTTGCTGCTATTGCGCAGACAACGAAAAACATCAAGATTTCCAGTTCGTCAACAATTATCAGCACACTGGATCCGGTGCGGGTATTTGAAGATTTCGCTACGCTGGACTTGATCTCCAATGGAAGAGCGGAGTTAGTTGCCGGTCGTGCATCGCGGGTTGGGAATTTTGAACTATTGGGCTATAACCTGAACAAATACGAAGAGATTTTTGAAGAGAAACTGGAGCTGTTGCGACTAATTAACGAGAATGATGTTGTTACCTGGCATGGTGAGTTCAGAGAATCTTTGCGTGATGCAGAAATTCTGCCCCGACCAACCAATAATTTCCTGCCTATTTGGCGTGCCGTGGGTGGTCCAGAAAAGAGTGCGATTAAGGCGGGCTATACCGGAATTCCGATGATGCTGGCGACATTG
>CAYPPC010000147.1:0-7634 GCA_964412435.1 uncultured Paludibacter sp. | reverse complement strand
AATATTTATTACTCTTCGATTTTAATTGTATTCAAATTACTGGTCAGTCGAACTTGAAGTCGGCAAATCAGGGGTGCAAAGGCTTGAATCGTTCCACCAACTTTGCCAAAGTTTTAGACTTTGGTAAAGTTTTCTCCAAAAACCCGCAAACTAAAAATAGCCGCTCATAATTACTGAGCAGCTATTTTTAATTTATCTACAAACCGATTACCCGGTATTCCAGTCACATCCGCTTATTTGAAATAATTCTTCACTTCGGGCATTACTTTCGTTCCGAACAGTTCGATGTTTTTCATATTTTGCTCGTGCGTAGGTCCGCCCACATCGATATGCGCAATATATTCGGTGGCTTCGAGACCTTTTAGCGTGTTAATTAACTTTTCAGTTACTTCTGCCGGATCGCCCATATACAAGGCACCGTGTGAACCCAAGCTGGCTCTGAAATTACCTTCCGTATAAGCACTCCTCCAACCTCTTTCACGACCAATTTTATTCATCGAAAAAGCGTAGCGCGGGAAATAACCCTGCATCAGCTCTTTTTCTGAATCAGTTAAAAACAGGTGTGTATGTACCCCAATACGCATCTCCTCTTCGGGATGTCCATAGGCACGATACACCTCTTTATAATAGTCAATCAAACGCTTAAACTGCATCGGATTTCCACCAATAATGGCAAAAATAATAGGCAGTCCCAATCTTCCGGCGCGCTCTACCGAAGCCGGCGTACCACCCACAGCAATAGTAATGGGCAATTTACGCTCCGGGCGCGGGAAAATGGTTAAATCTTTAATCGGGGCACGAAATTTTCCTTCCCAGCTCAGCGTTTCATTATCGCGCAGCTGAAGGAGCAGATCCAATTTCTCCTCAAAAAGCTCGTGATAATCTTCTAAATTGTAGCCAAACACGGGAAAAGATTCGATAAAACTTCCCCGACCGGCCATAATTTCAGCACGACCGCCTGAAAGCAGATCAATGGTGGTAAAATCTTTGAACAGCTTTACCGGATCGGCAGAGCTGATCACATTCACCCCGCTCGAAAGTTTGATGTTTTTAGTAGCTGACGCCAGTGCAGCCAGTACAATTTCGGGACTTGCAACCGCATAATCTACCCGATGGTGTTCACCCATCGCAAAAATATCCATTCCCAATTCATCGGCCAGTTTCACCTCCTCCACAATCTCCTGCAGTCGTTGCGCAGCAGGCTGGTATTTCTTTGTTTCAAAATCGTACGACAAGTCGCCAAACATTCCAATTCCTAATTCCATAGTGGTTTCCTTTCTTTTATTGTTTCGTTTTAAGTTTTACTTCTTTACTGTTTTAACAATTGGTAAAAACGAATGTTTTATAATGAAACAATAAGTAATTTCTATAACTGAAAATAATTCTCTACTTTTGTGAAAACACTATTTAGAAGCCGTATATGCACTATAAATCCTGGTTTTATTTTATTGTCGCTATCCTTTTTGTTAGCTTGGGTTGGTTCTTGTTAGCTACTTTTTTTGCCGGTAAAACCGGAAAAATCAAGGTAGCAGAAACAGAAGAGGTCACTCTGGCTAAAACACCACAGTTTGATTTTCAAATTGGTGATGCCATTGACAGCCTGAATGGCGTAGTGGTTTATTACAACGGTGAAACCGACCATGTGGAAGGTCGCAACACTGCTGCAGATGGTTACAACCTGGGCCTGAAATATCAATGCGTTGAGTTTGTAAAGCGCTACTATTACGAGCACTTAAACCACAAAATGCCTGATAGTTACGGTCATGCCCGTGAGTTTTTCGATAAAAGTTTGCGCGATGGGCAGAAAAATAGTCAGCGCATGTTGCTGCAGTTCAAGAATCCAAGCATGACTTTGCCGGCAGTGGATGATATTCTTGTTTTTGATGCTGAGCCGGATAATCCTTACGGGCATGTAGCCATCGTCTCCGCTGTTTCTAAAGATAGAATTGAAGTGATTCAGCAAAACCGACTCCGCCAATCGCCTGCACGTGAATCATTTGAACTTAAAAACAACAGAGGATACTGGCAGGTGCAGGATTCGTTAGTGCTGGGGTGGTTGCGGAAAATATAAAAAGTAAAATTATGACTCAAAATAAAATTAACAGGCTGGCTACGAAGTTAACTCGTAAAGGTGAAACTGCCGTTCGCAAAGAACACCCCTGGGTGTTTTCAGACAGTATTGCAAAAATTCCAAATGATGGGCAGGCGGGTGATTTAGCCATTATTTATGGTCAAAAATCAAACAAAGTGATGGCAGTCGGGCTGTATGATCCCGATTCGCCCATACGCATAAAAGTTATCCACCACGGTGGAGGCGCAACAATCGACTCCAATTTTTTCAAAGAGAAAATTGAAGCAGCTTTTGAGCAGCGTAAGCTTTTACTTGAAACAGATACCAACGCTTACCGCCTTATTTTTGGCGAAAATGACGGATTGCCCGGACTGATTGCAGATATTTATGACAGGGTGGGGGTGCTGAAGCTTTATTCTGCGATTTGGCTGCCCTATCTGGAGTGGCTTGTTCCGCATATTGCGGAGGTAGCACAACTTGAAACGGTGGTACTTCGTTTGAGCAGGAATTTGCAGAAGCTCCCGCTGGCAGTGAAAGAGGGAGATGTGCTGTATGGAAAGCTTGAAAGTCCGGAGGTAATTTTTCAAGAGTATGGTGTCCGTTTCAAAACTAATGTGTTGTTAGGTCATAAAACAGGATTTTTCCTGGATCACCGCGCCAACCGCCACCGAATAGGGGAGATGGCCCGAGGAAAAACTGTGTTAGATGTGTTTGCTTATGCCGGTGGGTTTTCTGTGCATGCTCTTGCCGGTGGCGCTAAAGAAGTTAATAGTGTCGATATGAGTCGGCAGGCACTCGAACTGGCCTCACAAAATGGCAAGTTGAATAATCCGGCAGGGAAGCATATTACTCTGACAGGAGATGCTTTTGATCTTTTGCAAAGCATGGTAAAACGAGGGCAGCAGTTTGATATTGTGGTGATTGACCCGCCTTCCTTTGCAAAAAGTGCAAGTGAAATAGCTACTGCCGGAAATAAATACGCCTCACTGGCTGAACTGGGCGCTAAACTAACGGTAAAAGGTGGCACTTTGCTCCTGGCCTCCTGCTCATCCCGGGTGACGGCAGAGGAGTTTTACGCCATTCATCGGGAGGTTTTTGACCGAATCGGACTCAACTACAGCTTAATCGGACAAACTGAGCACGATGTCGATCACCCGGTAAATTTTCCCGAAGGAGCTTATCTAAAATCGGCTTATTATCAGATGTGAGAATGTGAGAATGTGAGAATGTGACAATGAGTCAATGTGAAAATGTGGGAATGTGGTACTGCTACTGCGCGATTGTATCGCGTGGTTTCAATCGACTATCCGGCAATTTCTCTCTTTTCCTAAATTTATTTCAGCGACAAGAATGTTGCTGCACCCGTCAGATTGTGCAAATGAAATAATTAGCGCAACTATTTTTCACTGTTACCGCGCGATTGTATTGCGTGGGTTACTTCTTTCTTTTTTTATTTTCAAAAACAATCTTCCAAAAAATTAATAAAGACGCGATAAATCGCATCTCTACATAGTACACAGAATTGACTAATTGGCTCATTCACAAATTAAATTTTTATTTCTAATTCCTGATAAACCAATTTACAAGTTTTTAACGCAATAGTTGAAAGAGATTAGCGGAAAAATGCTTACTTTTGCAGGCAATATTTTTCATAGCATCAACAACTCCTAAAAATAAAAACTATGTCATTTATTGCAGAAAAAATTCAGTATGAAGGTTTCACCTTCGATGATGTGCTACTCATCCCCGCTTACTCCGAAGTTTTGCCCCGCAATGTGGATTTAACCACACTTTTCAGTAAAAATATCGAATTAAAAGTTCCCGTTGTTTCTGCCGCGATGGATACCGTGACCGAAGCCAAAATGGCTATCGCCATTGCCCGTGAAGGGGGAATCGGTGTTATTCACAAAAGCATGAGCATTGCCGATCAGGCGCGCCAGGTTTCTATTGTGAAACGTGCTGAGAATGGGATGATTGCCAATCCTGTGACCATTAAAAAAGGCGCCAATGTAGGGGATGCCCTCGGGTTGATGGCTGAATATAAAATTGGCGGTATTCCCGTAGTAGATGATGAGGGTTACCTGGTGGGCATCGTTACCAATCGTGACCTGCGCTTCCAGCGCGATATGTCAGTGAAGATTGATGATGTGATGACCAAGGAGAACCTGATTACTACTTTGGGAACTATTGAGCTGGAAGAGGCAGCTGATATTCTGCAACAATATAAAATTGAGAAACTGCCGGTTGTTGACGAGAACAACAAACTGATAGGTTTGCTCACTTACAAAGATATTACCAAGGCAAAAGATAAGCCGATGGCCTCGAAAGATGAAAGTGGTCGCCTGCGCGTGGCTGCGGCTGTAGGTATCACAGCTGATACTCTTGACCGCGTGGAAGCTCTAGTGGAAGCAGGTGTGGACGCTGTGGTTATTGATACTGCTCACGGGCACTCAAAAGGGGTAATTGATATGTTGCGACTGGTAAAATCACGTTTTACAACCATTGATGTGGTGGTGGGTAATATTGCCACTGCTGAAGCCGCACGTGCACTTGCAGAGGCCGGTGCTGATGCAGTGAAAGTAGGAATCGGTCCCGGTTCCATTTGTACTACCCGTGTGGTTGCCGGAGTGGGAGTGCCACAGCTGACAGCAATCTATGAGGTTGCTAAAGCGATGAAAGAGATGGGAGTACCGGTGATTGCTGACGGAGGAATCCGTTATTCGGGAGATATTGTTAAAGCTCTGGCTGCAGGTGCCAATACAATCATGGCAGGATCGTTGCTGGCAGGAGTTGAAGAGAGTCCGGGTGAAACAATCATTTTTGCCGGTCGCAAATTCAAATCTTACCGGGGAATGGGTTCGGTGGAAGCGATGGAGAAAGGCTCGAAAGACCGTTATTTCCAGGATATGGAGGATGATATCAAGAAACTGGTTCCGGAAGGTATTGCCGGCCGGGTTCCCTATAAAGGTACCCTTTATGAGGTAGTTTACCAGATGATTGGTGGCTTGCGTTCTGGAATGGGCTATTGTGGAGCACATAATATCCCTGAACTTCACAATGCGAAGTTTACCCGGATTACCAATGCCGGTGTGATTGAAAACCACCCGCATGGAATCACTATTACCAGTGAAGCCCCCAACTACAGCCGCGGAGAATAAGTTTATTCAATTGCCGACGGTTGCAGTAAGGGTGTAATTTATATACGATAACGGACAAGACTGAATTATTTTGGCATTGTCCGTTGTTGTCTCTGACGGTTTCGATGTGATGTGCGTGCCGATACAATTTTTTGGAAACAATACCGTTTAATTATACGTTGTGTTTTCTGCAACACGCAATTGAAATTAAGTAATTTAATCTGAAAATAAATTTAGAGAAATCATGAAACGTATTTTAGCTTCAGTTTTAAGCATTATGTTGTTTGCCGGTCTTATCTCTGCACAAAAGCAGGATCCGGTGCTGATGACAATCAACGGGAAAGAAATTGGCCTGTCTGAGTTTGAATATATCTACAATAAAAACAACAGTGCCAATGTAGTTGATAAAAAAACATTGGATGAATATGTAGATCTTTTTGTGATATTTAAGCTGAAAGTGGAGGAAGCCATTGCTCAGGGCATTGATACAACAAGAGCGTTCCGTTCTGAACTGGAGATGTATCGCAGTCAGCTTGCCGAACAATATCTGCAGAAGAATAACTGGACAGATCATCTGATAGAAGAGGTGTATAAACGTAAAAAGGAGGAGATAAATGCAAGCCATATTCTCGTGCGAATTCCTGAAAGCGGAACTACTGCTGATACCTTGAAAGCTTATAATAAAGCAATGGAAATTTACAAGAGAGCTCAAAAAGAGGACTTTGCTGCACTGGCCGGTGAAGTTTCCGAAGATAACTCAACCCGCCAAAACGGAGGTCTTCTTGGTTGGCTTCCGATATTGAGAACTCCATACAGCTTTGAAACAACTGCTTATAACACCGATGCAGGTCAGGTGTCAAAACCTGTTCGTACCTTGTTGGGTTACCATATTATCAAAGTAAACAATCGTCGACCTTCGCAGGGAGAGGTGAGAGTAGCGCACGTGATGTTGATGCACGATCGTGAGAATCCAGACAGCGAGGCTTTGAAAGCACGCGCAGACTCTATTCACCGCTGTCTGGTCAGTGGAGAGGATTTTGCCGAGATGGCAAAAAAACACTCTGATGATGTTGGTACAGCACAAAATGGTGGTGAGCTGCCCTGGTTTGGTACCGGTCATATGGTTCCCGAATTTGAAGAGGCTGCTTTCGCAATCAAGCATACCAGTCATTTGTCTGAACCTGTGAAATCTGCTTATGGTTGGCATATCATTAAACTGATCGACAGGAAACAGACAGGCTCCTTGGAAAAAGAAAAGAGTTCTCTGGTGACTATGATAGAGCAGAGTGAGCTGGCTGCCGAAAAGGAGAATGCTTTTATTTCTGACCTGAAAGAAGAGTATGCATTTACGGAGAACAGAGCCTCTTTGAATGACTTTATCAATGCTGCTGACCTTTATGCACTCAATGATTCAGCTTACGGCGCTGCCATTGAGAACCTGAATGCGCCTCTCTTCAGTTTTGCCGATCGAAAGTATACCCAGGCAGATTTTACAAACTTCCTGATGGGTGCACCACGTCCCGATCGCGGTGTAAGAAGTGACTTCCTTATTAAGAAATATAATGATTTTGTTAATGTGACCATCAAGCAGTATGAACGTGATAATCTGGGTGCTAAATATCCGGACTACCGCAATCTGATGCAGGAGTATCATGACGGAATTCTGCTGTTTGAAGTGATGAACAAAGAGGTGTGGGAAAAAGCATCACAGGACAAAGAAGGACTTGCCGTTTTCTTTGAGAATAACAGAAATGACTACAGCTGGAGTGAGCCATACTACAAAGGACGTGTAATTCAGGCGATGGATAAGTCAAGTTTGAAAGCGGCAAAAAATATCTTGAAGCGGGCAGATAATGACTCCATTGACAGTTATATCAAAAACAGAGTGAATGACAGTATTCAATATGTGAAGGTGCAGAAAGGACTCTGGGCCAAAGGTGAGAATGAACTGGTGGACCAGAAGATTTTCAAAACCGGTAAACTGACTCCCTCCGGAGATTACCCCTATGTGTTTTTCTCTGGCAAGCTGTTGAAAAACCCGGAAGAGTACAGCGATGTGCGCGGAAGTATCACAGCCAACTATCAGGATTATCTGGAAAAAGTGTGGGTACAAAGCTTAAGAGAGAAATTTCCTGTTGTAATTGATGATAAAGTGCTGAAACAGGTTAAGAAAAACTAATAAGATTTTGAATGCCAAAATAATATTTCTAACTTTGAATATTATTTTGGCATTTTAAATTTTAACAGGTCCGGACACGTTTGGGACGGGCTGTAAAACATATTTTTAATGAAGCATATCTTTTCGCTTTTCATTGGATTACTGCTCTTTTCCTGCGGCACAAAGCCTGCAGCTGAAGGGGGTACACCCATTCTGGAAGTGGAAGGTCGCTTTCTTTATCAAGACGAGCTGAATAGTGTGATTCCTC
>CAYPPC010000146.1:819-7659 GCA_964412435.1 uncultured Paludibacter sp. | reverse complement strand
GACCTGATTTGCGTGGGTGCAACTGATCATATTTTGCTTTCATCGACTATCGGCCGCAATAAAAACCGCATTCCCGGTGAGGTGATTGGAGCCATTATTAACGGCACGAATGAGCTGGTATCCGAACTGCGCGAAATGGACGTAAATGTTTATGAGACCGGTGGTGAAACTGCTGATGTGGGTGATCTGGTGCGCACGATTATCGTGGACAGTACGGTTACCTGCCGCTTAAAGCGTGCTGATGTGATTGATAATGCCAATATTCGCCCGGGCGATGTGATTGTAGGACTCTCCTCATCAGGGCAGGCTACTTACGAAAAAGAGTATAACGGCGGCATGGGCAGCAATGGATTGACCTCAGCGCGTCACGATGTGTTTGCGCACTACTTAGCTGAGAAATATCCTGAAAGCTACGACCCCGAAGTGCCGGATGAGCTGGTTTATTCCGGAGGTAAAAAACTGACCGATGCCATCGAAGATTTAGGTGTGGATGCCGGTAAATTAGTGCTCTCACCAACACGTACCTATGCACCGGTGGTGAAAAAGATGCTGGAGAAACTGCGTCCGCATATTCATGGTATGGTGCATTGCAGTGGTGGAGCGCAAACTAAAATTCTGCACTTTATTGATGAGCTGAAGGTGGTGAAAAACAATCTTTTCCCGGTTCCGCCGCTGTTTAAGCTGATTCAGGAGCAGTCGGGCACCGATTGGAAAGAGATGTACAAAGTCTTTAATATGGGTCACCGATTAGAGGTTTATCTGCCGGAGGAGTACGCACAGGAGGTGATTGATATCTCCCGCTCCTTTAATATTGATGCACAAATTGTGGGTTTTTGCGAAGCGAGCGATAAAAAAGAGCTGTTGATCGAGAGCGAGTTTGGCAGCTTCGAATATGAGTAAAGCTTTAAGATTAAAATGATATAGAAGCCCTCTGCAAGCTGTCAGGCGTGTGGAGGGCTTTTTATTTGTATCTCTATATTTTCAGCACTCAGAAATTTTTTGATCATATTCAATGCATCTTCTACAATTTCGGGGAGACCGTTTTCACCGGAATAACCGTTGATAATCATCAGCAGGCGTTGGGTGTCAGAGGTGATTTTTGTTCGCTCTTCGTCGCTCGACGGAGTGCCGATGCCCCCGACAGCATCCCGGTAAACCGGCATATTTTCAATATTCAGCAAACCGCGTCCGATCGCTTCGAAAGGTTCACCTGACTGGCCCACACCGAGGCGCAGAGATCCATCAATCGTGTCAGCATCGAAACCGCCGATAGAGTAGCCATACTTCATTGAGAGGAGATTGATCAGATCAACCGCAGTATCAATTTTGTAGAGCGGTACACCCTTTACTATTCTTCTGCAGAGAGCCTCTCCCGAGGGGCGGTAGCGGTTAGGCTCTTTTCCCAGAGCTTTATACACAGCCCTTGTTTCGGCCAGGTTGGGACGGTTTTTTATATCCGGCATACTGACTGTTTCCCGGAGGTTTTGTGAAAACAACTCAATCTCTTCCCACAGATCTTTATCATTCTGCGTGTTTTTTATATCGCACTCAATGGCCGCCAGAGAGAAAACAGGACAAACCTTAAGAATTTCTTCCCCTACACTTATTTCAATCATTGTCAATCTTCGGTTTTAATTGGAAAAATACAAAATTACATAAAATATATCGAAAATTAAATTTACAAATAAAAGTAAATATTTGCATATATTATTTTTTAGTTTCCTTGTAATTACTTAACTTTGAGGGTGTTTAAGCATTTCGCTAAAACAAGCCCCTAATCCCCAAACATTTAATCACAATTTGAATCATTATAGACAAACGAAATAAGTTTATAGTGATTATCGTTTTGATATATAGGGTTGGTTGCTTATCTTTGCATTATCGAATTTAAAACAAGATATTTTATAAACTATAAAACAAAAAACTAATATGGAAACTCAAGAAAAAGTAATTGGTATGCCGCGCATTGGTGATCCGGCTCCTTCGTTTACAGCAGTAACAACTCAAGGTGAAATCACCTTCCCGGAAGATTATAAAGGGAAATGGTCGATTCTGTTTAGCCACCCGGCTGACTTTACTCCGGTTTGTACGTCTGAATTTATGACTTTTGCTAATATGCAGAAGGAGTTTGACGAGCTGAACACGCAGCTGGTTGGTCTCTCTGTTGACGGTCTGTACAGCCATATTGCCTGGTTACGCACCATTAAAGAGAAAATTGAATATAAAGGGATGAAAAATGTGGAGGTAACTTTCCCGTTGATTGAAGATATCTCGATGAATGTGGCTAACCTGTACGGAATGATTAACCCGGGTGAGCACAAAACACAGGCAGTTCGTGCGGTATTCTTTGTTGACCCGAAAGGTATTATTCGTGCAGTAATTTACTACCCGCTTTCATTAGGTCGTAACTTCGACGAAATTAAGCGTGTAATTATTGCCCTGCAAACAGCTGATGAGTTTGGCGTTGCTATGCCTGCTGACTGGCGTCCGGGTGATGATGTAATTGTACCACCGGCAGGATCATGCGGTGTTGCAGAGGAGCGTATGCAAGCTAAAGAGGAAGATACTACATGCTACGACTGGTTCTTCTGTACTCAAAAACTTTCTAAAGAGAAAGTAGAAGCTGCGATTTATAAGAAATAAGCGGATGCTTTGATAGATAAAAAAATCCTGCAACTTGAGAGAGTTGCAGGGTTTTTTGTATTTTGTGGTAGAATGAGTTACTAAGTGTTTTACTCCTCTTTCTTTGCTGTTGCAGTTTGTAAGGGCAGTGTCAGCATTTCCGGGTTGGCAATAGTCCACTGGTTGGCAGTCAGCACTTCGGTAAGCACAGTGCGCATCTGGTCGGCAGCAATCTGCTTCAATCCGCTTTGCAGGGCGGCATTCATAATCTGCTTTTTACCGTCGGTTTGAATTTTTTCAATATCGTGTTTGTTGAATACGCTGAAAAAGTCCTCCTCAATCTGATAATAGTTGTAATCCGGCTCAATGGAGAGAATTTCCGGCTCCGGAAAATGGGTAATCTTCATCGTTTTGCTTTCATCGTCCATCTCCCACTGGCATTTTTCAAAATCGTAGCCCACCAGTACCTTGGCTTTGATAATGACCAGGGCTTTTTTCGTTGAGGGAATGAATTTTAGAATCTTTTTACTATCCTGGTAGTTGTAAATCTCCTGAAATTGCCCTTCGGCAAATACGATTTTGAACACTTTGCGCATACTTTCAACTACGGTGTGGGAGCTGATGGTCTGCACACTTTTTTCTGTCTTTGCCAACAGTTTGAAAATCAGAAACACAATGACTCCACCCAAAATCAGTCCGATAAGCATCAGGCCCGTGCTATTTCCACCGGCTACGGTTGGTTTGAAAAAGAGAGAGTAGATGTAGCTTGCCAGAAACAGTAGCAAGAGTGCAATGGCGAGGTAGCCTATTTTCTTTAAATTTTTCATAGAAACAAGTTTGTTGACAAATTTAAGAAAATATTTTAAGTATTCTGTTCTTAACTTGGCATAAAAGTGATATCGGGAGTATAGGTAATGTTATAGTGAGACCTCTATCCATTACCTTTCCCTCTCGCCTTTGACGAGATACGCAAGGGGAGAGACGATACCGTGTAGGGTGCATAGCATTATCGCATTTTATGGAAGTACCGCAGTTATTGTTCTAGTTTGTCATTTTGCCGATAAAAAGTATATAAAAAAACAAGCTTATACGATTTGTATAAGCTTGTTTGATATATTTTTATTTTGCTTTTTCTACCGGGGTAAAGTTAATTCCTTTTCGCGTCCAGCGGTCTGAGAAGTAGTTGATGCGCTGCAAGAAGCTGTTGTAGTTTTTAACTTCCGGTTGCGTCCAGGCTACTTCGGCCAGTGCAGCGATGCGCGGGAAAGTCATGCGCTGCGTGTCCAGAATCGTGGGTGTCCATTCGCTCCACATCTGACAACCGATACCGATTACTTTATGATGAAACTCTTCCGGAATTTCAGGTAGAATAGGTTCAAAGTTGTAAGCTCTTTCGAGCGAAATGGAGTTGTAACCGTAATCGAGATAGGTGTAGATATGATGTGAGTTGACAATATCGTATCCATTTTGTACGGCACGGTTAATTTCATTAGGATCTCCCTTCCAGAAATGAACCACCACATTATCGGCTACTTTTTGCGATGGATCGCTGAAAGAGATGTTGTCATCGTTGTGCAACTGTTTGCCCAAAATCTCGTTCCAACCCATCATGCGGGCACCTTTTTCCTGAATATAGCGTGACATCATATTGCTAAAGTCAATCTGCACGTCCATGTAAGAGGTAAAACCTTTCTCTTTGTAAAGCGCGTTGATCTCGTCGTTTTGCTCCCAATGGTCGAAGCGTACCTCGTCACCACCAATATGAATTACATCGGTTTCAAAAAGTTCGTAAACTTCATCAATCACATCCTTCAAAAATTGCTGCACACGCTTGTTGGCGACGTTGAAAGTGGGGTAGTGCTTACCAAATTTAACAGGCACTTCAATCTCCTCATCTTTGGAGCCTAACCAGGGATAAGCGGCAATGGCGGCACTGGCGTGACCCGGCATCTCAATTTCGGGAACCACTTTAATATGGCGTTCGCGCGCGTAGCGCAAAATGCGCTTGATATCTTCCTGCGTGTAAAATCCTTCGTGTGGTTCACCGCTGGTATTGTCACTACTCCAACCGCCTACCTGGGTGTCTTTGCGTTTCGCACCCACTTCGGTTAGTTGCGGGTATTTCTTAATTTCAATACGCCACCCGGCATCTTCGGTGAGGTGCCAGTGGAGAATATTCATTTTTAAGGCAGCCATTTCATCGAGAATGGTGTAAATCTCTTTTTCCCCTTTGAAATAGCGACCTTCATCCACCAAATGAGCCCGCCAGGGGAAACGCGGTGCATCTTTAATTAGCTGCGCCTGTAATTTGCCGCTCGCTTTTGCGTGGTTGAGTAGTTGAATCAAAGATTGTAAGCCGTAAAATACACCGGCATCATCAGAACCGCTTAATGTGATTTTATTGGGTTTGATTTGCAGTTGATAAGCTTCCGCCTTGGGCAAAACTTTCTTGTTCGTGTTTATAACCAGATGTGCCTTCGATTTTTTATAAACAATCTCGGCATTCAAACCGGTCTGATCTTTCAACTCATCGACAAAATAGGACGCTTCGCCCCAGTTTTGCGGAGCATAAATAGCGATAGTTTGCGGAATCTGCATGGCGCCTGCAGTCACCTGCATGCTTTGCGGCTGCGGAATAATTATACTCTCCTGCGCTTTTAGCTGTAAAACAGCAATTAAGAAGAGCAGTGGGAGTAAGAATTTTAGTTTTCTCATATGAATAAATTGTTTGTGATTAAATTTCTGTGCTAAAAGAGGTCCAAAGTTACGAAATTTTATTGAAACGGGATTATTAACCGAGCTTAATATTTCAATTTTAAATTTTATCATAATTAGTTAGTGCCTGTTCTACAATAATAAGAATTTCTTTAGCATTATTCTCATTCTTGAGAATATCATAAACTTTATCTGCAAGCCACAACGACAGGAGTTCATTTTTTTCCACATCTAAAATACTAGAAAGTTTAACAACTTGTTCCCGTTTTGCAAACCGATCCCCTCTTTCTATCCGACTATACATAGGGGTGTCTATCTCTAAAGCATATGCTAAATGACGTTGTAGCATTTGTTTCTCTTCACGTAAATGTCGTATTTTATCTGCAAACAACATGATGAAAATTATAAGATGGTTGTCAAAATTTGATTTGTCTGTAATTGACAAATGTACTCAATTTGTTTTACTTTGAGAGAAGTAATTTAATAAAGTTATCAACAAATGTAATAATTGTAGATCTCTTTTTGCTCATGCCATATGTGAACACCGAGGAGTATGCATGAGCAAAGAGTATAAAAATAAAATATATAAAAAACCGGAAGTTTGAAAGCTAATGTTCAAACTTCCGGATAAATATATTTTTGTACTAAAAACCAGTAGCTTTTGCTTGGACTATACATAAACATAAAACTTATTCTTTTACCACACTCTTCACCTGTTGAATAATATCCTCTGCTTTTCCGGGGTTAAGTCCTACGTGTTTTGCAACGGCCATTATATCGTCGATGGTGGGGGTGCCGTTATTATTGAGAGTTGTTTTATGAATACCATTAAAGCCATCGCTGGGCAGCAGGTCATAAGCCGGTGCATTGCGCCACTGGCCGTTACTATATTGGAAAGAGAAGTTTTTCGCATGATCATCCATATTACCGATGGTGACATTAAATACCATTTGCCGGAATAGAGCATACACTTCCTCTCTATCCTGAGTGAGATAGGCACTCAGTTGGAGCAGATCTTTATAGTCAATGCTTGGTATTCTGTAGTCGGCATGGAGCAGACCTGCTGCGCTAAGGGTGTGTATTCTGCCTTCAGGGCTACGGTCAAAGCGCTGTACGCCGAAATATTTTCCTTCAAATAGTTTTGTTTCAGACATTTTAATGCCACACTTCCGGGCAAGATTAGCATAGTGATACTCTATTTCGCCAACATTGACAGGGTCGTTTATGGCTCTGAATTTGATGAGCCACTCTGTGCCGTCAATATTGGCAAACACTTTAGGTCGTGCCCCGCCTGAAGAGCCGCCGTGTCGAAAGAGTGTTTCAAGCGAGCCACCGGAATAGTCCGAACTAAGAATCTTTTCTGAGTCCTGAGCAAGTTTATCCAGATTCAGTTTCTCTTCCGGTATTGTTTCACTATAATCGGGAAGGTATTCTAATGCACCCCGACCACTTGTTCCGATAAGTGCAAGTCGTTGCAGGAGGCTTATTACAAGGCAAACAAGG
>CAYPPC010000146.1:0-781 GCA_964412435.1 uncultured Paludibacter sp. | reverse complement strand
TTTTCGGGGATTGATACCTTGTTGGCTAAGATATCGGTCGAGAAGAAGATTTCCCCAACCATCCGGCAGGCTGTCATCAAATACACCAAAGCCGCCGGCAAAAGGGGTAGGGCGGGCAACAAACAGCCCATTTCTGAGTGGCAGGTGAATGGGGGAGATGGAAAAACCACTATTGATCCACTCAGCATCGTATTCAAAAACACACAACTGCTGTTCGTTACTGCTTATACGACCCACCAAATGCTGGTTCATATAGACGTTTAATACTTTAATATCATTCATTGCTGCTTCCTCGCTTTCTTTTGGGATTCTCTTTATGTGCTATCAGCTCATCCATACTGTGGTAGTTAGGGCGTGAGAATAGCATGGAAAATTCATCCACTTCACCCAGCGCCAAAGCGCAAAGAATAAGATTACGCAGTGTGATTTCGCCGGTTGTTTCGAAGCGACGGTAGGCGTCGTAGCCTACATCAGCACGGCGGGCAAATGCTTTTTGAGTTAGGTTGAGTACCAGACGCTTCTCCTTAACTCGTGCGGCAATTTCTTGCATCAATGAGTCCGGGGTTTGTGATATAATTGTGCTGAAATGCATAATTAGCAGTTTGTTTAGTGGTTAATTGTGCTAAAATGCACAATTACAAAGATACTAAAATTTCCGAACTTATATGGTTTTTAGTTCTATTTTATTGTTGTCGCAAAACTGTAAATATTTGCGACAAAACTATTCTTTTCTGAAATATTCTATAGATTCGTTGCGTGACCGGTGAAGATAGTTGTGGGG
>CAYPPC010000145.1:0-7686 GCA_964412435.1 uncultured Paludibacter sp. | reverse complement strand
ACCGTGAAACAGAAGGTATGCGCGATGGTACCGATGCAGTTTCTGATTGGGCACTGCTCAATCTGATGTCCAACACAGCCGGTGGTGCGTCGTGGGTGTCATTCCACCATGGTGGCGGTGTGGGTATCGGTTATTCGCAACACGCCGGTATGGTGGTTGTGGCAGATGGCAGTGAAAAAGCCGAGGAACAATTGAGTCGGGTGCTCTTTAATGATCCGGCCATGGGCGTTTATCGTCATGCCGATGCAGGTTATGAGCAGGCCATTGAGAATAGGGAGAAGATGACTCCCTAGCCCCTACCTGACGGCAGGCAGGCCCAAAGGGGGAAAAACACAAAACTTTATCCTGTCTTGAATAACAAATACATACTAATATAATTATAGAATAAACAACTTTTATATGTAGCACGAATCAATTGCCACGCCTTTTAAGGCGTGGATTGGAATGATTGATTTACTGAATGGCTTTAGCCAAATCATAAATTAATCTGTAAAAGAGTATTTGTTGAACATAATTTCATAAATTAGCAGCAATAAATTTGATAATACCATGCCTCATATTAAAATGTACGTTCATATAGTTTGGTCTACTTATAAAAGATTGCCATTTCTATATACTCCTGAAATTTCATGGGTTTCATGAGATGTAAAGACGATATTGTTGGGCTAAAGCCCGTGTTGAACATCGCATAATACACCCCGCCTTAAAAGGCGGGGCTATTGAAAGTGCAGCTATCAACGGTGACAATCTCTATCCAAACAGGTGAATAGCCACGCCTTTTAAGGCGTGGATTGGAATGATAAATTTATAGAATGGCTTTAGCCAAATCATAAATTAATCTGTAAAAGAGTATTTGTTGAACATAATTTCATAAATTAGCAGCAATAAATTTGATAATACCATGCCTCATATTAAAATGTACGTTCATATAGTTTGGTCTACTTATAAAAGATTGCCATTTCTATATACTCCTGAAATTTCATGGGTTTCATGAGATGTAAAGACGATATTGTTGGGCTAAAGCCCGTGTTGAACATCGCATAATACACCCCGCCTTAAAAGGCGGGGCTATTGAAAGTGCAGCTATCAACGGTGACAATCTCTATCCAAACAGGTGAATAGCCACGCCTTTTAAGGCGTGGATTGGAATGATAAATTTATAGAATGGCTTTAGCCAAATCATAAATTAATCTGGAGAAGAGCATTTGTTGAACATAATTTCATAAATTAGCAGCAATAAATTTGATATTTAACCCGGCTTTAGCCAAAATTTGACAATACTATGCCTCATATTAAAATGTACGTTCATATAGTTTGGTCGACTTACAAAAGATTACCATTTCTATATACTCCTGAGATTAGAAAGAAAGTTTGGATGCATATAAAAGAGAATTCTATAAAGAAAGGAATTTATATTGACGTAGTAAATGGTTATGCAGAACATTGTCACTGCTTGGTTTCTCTTTCATCTAATCAAAATATAGAAAAAGTTGTCCAATTAATTAAAGGAGAAGTTTCTTATTGGATAAATAAAACTAATTTGATTAACGATAAGTTTGAATGGCAGGATGAGTATTTTGCAGCATCTGTATCCTATTCAATGCTGGACAAAGTGCGTAATTATATTTTGAATCAGGAGGAGCACCATAAAAAAGTAACTTTTGCGGACGAATATGATGAGTTCCTAAGATTTCATGGTTTCGAAAAGATTAAATAAAGATAGATTTGGGCTAAAGCCCGCGTTTAGCCTCACATCATCAAACCCCGCCTTGAAAGGCGGGGCAATTTAAACTACGGCTATTATTTATTGTAAAACACTTATTCATCAGAATGAATTACCACGATTTGTAAGGCGTGGCTATTGAAGCATAACAATATGACTAATCAAAAATCAGAACAAAAAAAACAATTAATCGGTCCCTTTGCACAACTGCTGCCCATGGATAATTTACCGCTACGCGGAAAAATAAAGGATGAGCAGTTGGAGATTCTAACAAATGCCGGTGTGCTTTATACGGATGGAATTATCTTAGAAATAGGTGATTTTGATCAGCTGCAAAAGAGCCATCCGGATGCAAAGGTGCAACTACTCGAAGGCGATTTTATTTGTCTGCCGGGCATGGTGGATGCACACACCCATATTTGCTGGGGTGGTACACGTTCGGGAGATTATGCCATGCGTCTTAATGGAAAGAGCTATCTGGAAATTGCACAGGCAGGTGGCGGCATCTGGAGCACGGTGCTAAAAACCCGGGCTGCAAGTGTGGAGGAGCTGGCTGATATTACAGCAACCCACGCTGAGATGCTTTTTGAACAGGGAATTACGACTATTGAAGTAAAAAGCGGCTACGGTCTTAGCGTAGAAGATGAAATAAAAATGTTGGAAGCAATTCAGCTGGCGGGCAAGCGAAGCCGGGCTCAATTGATTCCCACATGCCTGGCAGCGCATATGAAACCACGCGATTTTGAGGGTAGCGATATAGAATATCTGCAACATATTGTCAAAGAATTATTACCTGTGGTAAAAGAACGCAAACTGGCCAACAGAGTCGATATTTTTACAGAAAAAAGCGCCTTCTCTGTTGAAGATTCCCGCTGGTTTCTAAGCGAAGCCAAAAAGATGGGCTTTGAAATTACCATTCACGGAGATCAGTTTTCGAACAAATGTGCCACACTCGCTGCCGAATTTGGTGCTCTCTCCATCGATCACCTGGAGTATGCCGATGAAGCTGAGATTACAATTTTAGCAAAAACGGACACAGTTGCTGTAGCACTTCCGGGTGCATCAATCGGTCTGGGTGAGCGCTTTGCTCCGGCTCGTCAACTTTTAGATGCCGGTTGCTCCTTGGCAATAGCCACAGATTGGAATCCCGGTAGCGCACCGATGGGTAATTTGATTGCACAGGCAGCTATTTTAGGAACTTTTGAGAAGTTGTCGATGGCAGAGACCTGGGCGGCACTTACTTTCCGGGCGGCAAAAGCACTTAACATTAATGATATTGGCATTTTGCGCACCGGTTTGCGTGCGAATATGATGATTTTCCGTACTGCTGATTTTCGGGATATTTTGTATCGACAGGGGGAAATTCGACCAGAAATGGTGATTAGTTCTAACATTAAAAGAAAGTGAGTACATACAGCCTGAAAGGCTGAATTTTGATAACCGTGGGTCAACGACCCACGGAAAATAGAGTAGTAAATTTACTGCCCGTAGGGCAGAACAAAAGGGTTGAAAACATCTAATATTTCGCACATTCTTTGAGTTAATATCGGGCAAACGAACCTGGAGTCGTCGGTGTGTCTCCTGCAGGCAAGTCCGGGTTTCTAAAACATATAGTTTTTCACACTCAACTCTGCAACTCTAAACAAAAAAAAGTCATCGGCATGCCGATGACTTTTCAATATTATAATCACTCTATTTCTTAATTTTCCCGACCAAACTCCATCAGGTAAGCTTTTACAAATTCATCGATTTCACCGTCCATTACACTATTAACGTCGGATGTCTGGTGATTGGTTCTGTGATCTTTAACTCGTCGGTCATCAAAAACATAGCTGCGAATTTGCGATCCCCACTCGATTTTCTTTTTACCAGCTTCTACTTTTGCCTGTGCTTCCCGGCGCTTTTCAAGTTCCATTTCATAAAGCTGCGAACGAAGCAGACGCATTGCATTTTCCCGGTTACCGGTTTGTGATCGACTCTCCGTATTTTCGATCGTTATTTCTTTCTCTTCGCCGGTTTTATCATCGATATATTTATAGCGCAAGCGTACACCGGTCTCCACTTTGTTCACATTCTGCCCACCGGCACCTCCTGAGCGGAAAGTGTCCCAGCTTAAACTGGCGGGATTCACCTCAATTTCGATGGAATCATCCACTAAGGGAGTTACAAAAACCGATGCAAAGGAGGTCATTCGCTTACCCTGGGCATTAAACGGCGACACACGCACCAGGCGATGCACACCATTTTCACTTTTCAGAAAACCATAAGCCATATCGCCTTCAGCCTGCAAAGTGGCAGTTTTAATACCCGCCTCATCACCTCCCTGGTAGTTGGTCAGCTCACTTTTATAACCTTGTCGCTCACAATAGCGCTGATACATACGGAAAAGCATATCTGCCCAGTCCTGCGCTTCAGTACCTCCGGCACCCGCCACAATTTTAATCACGGCACCCATCTGATCCTCTTCGTTGGAGAGCATATTTTTAAGTTCGAGTTCATCGAGCAACTTTAGCACACGTTCGTAAGCGCTGTCCACCTCCTCTTCGGTGACTGCCTCCTCCCGGAAAAAATCATAAGCCAATTGCAACTCTTCAGCGGCATTTTGAACCTCTTCATACGATTCCACCCAGCTTTTGAGCCCTTTTACTTTACGCATTTGTAACTCAGCCGCTTTGGGGTCATCCCAAAAATCGGGCGCCTGGGTTCTTAACTCTTCTTCTTCAATTTGTAGTCGTTTGCTGTCGACGTCAAAGATACCTCCTCAACGCTTCCTCGCGTTCCAACACCTCTTTTAGTTGGTCTGTAGTAATCATATTCTGTTCGTTTTCTTATGTTTAAAAATCCATTTTCAGACTGCAAAGATAGAGTTTTCTTTCCTTTTTTCGAAGAGAATCAGATAATTGATGCTATTTATTTATCAATTTATACTGCACAGATCACTATCTATTCACCGATTCACATGATATTTGGTGAATAATATTCACCAATTTCACGGATATTTAGTGAATAGTGAAATTGTTTTTATATATTTGCAGAAAAAGCAAAGGATATGATTGAGAGAAAAATAGAAGCTTTAATCCGAAAACGGCTTCATTCCGACAAAGCCATTGTTATTATCGGTGCACGCCAAACCGGTAAAACAACTGCTGTGCGTCAAATTCTGAAAGATTTTGATCATGTGTTGATTTTGGATGGTGACGATAGTTTTACCCGGAATTTATTGGATAATGCGGGTAGTACTGAAATTCAAAATATCATCGGGAATCATCAATATGTCTTTATTGATGAAGTGCAACGTATTCCAAATATTGGGCTCACGGCAAAAATTATTGTTGATAATATGCAGGGTGTTCAATTAATTTTGAGTGGATCTTCTGCTTTGGAGGTACGCAATTCCTTATCGGAACCGCTCACCGGCAGAAAATGGGAATACCAACTATATCCGATCAGCTGGGCTGAATTAGATAAATCAGCAGGTTACTTAAAAAGCATGCAGCAACTTCAATTGCGCTTAATATACGGTATGTACCCCGAAATTATTACGCATCCCGGCGATGAAAAAGAACGCTTAAAGCAGTTGGCTGACAGCTATTTATACAAAGACTTATTAGCATTTTCAAATATCCGGAAACCGGATGTTTTGGAGCGGTTGCTACAAGCTTTAGCTTTGCAAATGGGAAGTGAAATTTCGTACAACGAACTTTCGCGCTTGTTGCAAGTGGATAAAAACACGGTAAAAAGCTACATTGAGATACTTGAGAAAAGTTTTATTATCTTCACACTAGGTAGCTACAGCCGTAACCTGCGCAATGAACTGAAGTTTGCCAAGAAAATTTACTTTTGGGACAATGGCATAAGAAACACCATCATCAACAATTTTAATCCGCCCGAATTGCGTGATGATCGGGGGATGTTATGGGAAAACTTTATTATTTCCGAACGACTAAAGCGAAATAACTATGAGAATCCTTTCACAAAACCATATTTTTGGCGTACCAGCACGCAGCAAGAAGTAGATTATTTGGAAATCAGTGACGGTAAACTCACTGCTTATGAAATAAAATGGAACATAAATAGTAAATCGCGAGCTCTCGAGTCGTTTACGAAAGAATATGACACAATAATTGAAATTATCAATCCTGATAATTTCCGAGATTTCCTAATTTAGGGAACAACTCTATTCACCAAATTAGATTGATTTAGGTGAATGCTATTCACCAAATTACATGATATTTGGAGAATAGCATATAAAACAGATTATCGAAAAAGCTTAAATAAAACTCTTTTTCAATCCTTTAATAACGGCGTTGGTAAAGCCATTTGCTTCCATTTCATTCAGTCCTTGGATGGTGATACCGCCCGGCGTAGTTACTTTATCAATCTCCACTTCGGGGTGTGAGTCGTTGGCTTCGAGCAGCTCAACGGCGCCTTTCAAAGTTTGCATCACCACCTTTTTGGCCTCTTCGGGATAAATTCCCATCTCAACACCGCCTTCCATGGCTGCACGAATATATCGAAACGCGTATGCAATTCCGCAGGAAGAGAGCGACATATAGGCGTTGAGCTGTTTTTCGCTTTCCACATAAAACACCTTTCCGGACTCCTCAAAAAGAGCACTGATCAACTCAATTTGCTCCGGTGTTGCTCCTTGCGAGGTAATTGTGGAGACACTCTCCATCACTTCAATAGCAGTATTCGGGATTACTCTAAAAACCACAGCATCCTCACTGTACATTTTTTGAATATCAGCAATATCCACTCCGGCAGCAATGGAGACCAAAATTTGCTTTTTATAATCCACGAAAGCCCCAATTTCGTTGGCGATTACCTGCATTAGCCAGGGTTTCACTGCCAGCACAATCAAATCAGCACCGGCAATCGCTTCCCGGTTAGATGCTGTCAATTGCCACTCCGTGGAATGCTTGCGAAACTTATCCAATGTACTCTCATTCGGGTCGCTCAGGCTTATATTTTTAGCCTCAATCAGTTTGCCCCGAAGCATACCGAGGGCGATGGCGCCCCCCATATTTCCACCTCCAATAATTGCTACTTTAGTCATTATTCCGCTCCTTTCTTTCTTTTGGTATCAAAACGCCCCGCCTCTAAAATTGGTAAGTTCGCTTCGGTAGGCACATAAATTGTTTCCGAATTTCCATCGCTCAGGCTCTGAATCCAGAGATAGCGCAGATAGTTTTCATTCTCATTCAAGCTCTCACCAATAATTTTATTGGCAGCAGCCACCCCTTTGGCACGCTCCACTTCCGCTTCTGCTTCAAAAACAGCCGCCTCCTTTTTGGCTTTAGCTTCCTGAATCCGAATCTGGCGATTCTGTTCAGCACGGCTTAATTCCGCTTTTCCGGTCATCTCCTGCTGCCACACTTTATACACCGGCACGCCAAACATCAGAACAGCGATAAAGGCAACTACCAAAGTTAATAAAATCAGCAAATGTGAAGTTTTTAATTGTGTTTTCATTCTTTATAATTTTAAAATGTTACTATTATACTGGCTCGTACTCCCCACCTTTTAACACCCGGTTTGTCCAGATCGGTAAGCCTCCAGATGGATTGCACCGATATAAGTCCGAGCAAATTAGTGAAGCCGGCACTCACCTCGGAATAGGGATAAGAGAATTTTTCAGAAGGCCGGGGTATATCCATCAATGCGGCGTGCCGGTCATTCAGCGTACCGTATGATGCTTTCAAAGAGACAATCTCCCGCAGATTAAGATGTTTTATCAGAGGTATCCGGTTAAAGAGAACTCCGTTAAAAATATACTCCGTAAAGAGATTGAGATATGTATCGGCAATATACTCCCGGTTATTCATTAAAGCAAATTCATAGCGGTTGTAGGAAGCGCCATCTTTTCCCTGAATAAACTTCAGCAAAGGATAAGGAACAGCACCCAACACTTTACCTCCCTCCAGCATATAACGCCAATCACCCAAATAAGATTGCCCTTT
>CAYPPC010000144.1:0-7757 GCA_964412435.1 uncultured Paludibacter sp. | reverse complement strand
TAAAACGTTGCAGAGGTTGGCAGGAGGCGGAAATATACTTAAAATATAAGAAGTTCTGCCTACCAGGCAGTGATTATCCTGCTATTCAACTCCGTGGGTCGATGACCCACGGTTATCAAAATTCAGCCCTTCGGGCTGGGAGATTGATCCACTAGTCCCTTTGTCATTTCGTCTGCCTCACTTCAGGGAGGCAGAGAAGGGGGACGCACACTAAACAGCCTTTTCCTATAACATCGATTTTTTCCACTGACGATAACCCACTACGGCCATTACCGTATAAATTACAAACAGAATAGTGGTCGGATAGAGCCCTTTGGAGAGGTACAACAGGGCTGCATAAGCATCTACTACAATAAACACCAGCCAATTTTCGAGCTTCTTTTTGGCGAGCAGCCAGGTGGCTATAATACTGAGTGCACCAATCACCGAGTCGGCGGCCGCAATGGGTGAATCGGTCAGATACTCCAGCACTAAGTAATAAGCCAGATAGATAAGCAGCGTAGCCGCTACATATTGCAGCAAGGTTTTCCGGGAAGTTATTGTCGTTATTTTCAGCAATTCAGTCTCTTCATTCACCGGTTTTTTGTGCCAGTTGATCCAGCCGTAAACGCTTACAAACAGGTAGTAGGAGTTGATCGACATTTCAGCATAGAGCTTCTCGCCAAAGAAAAAGAGCACATAGATGGCCGAACTGATGAATCCAAATATCCAGAGCACCGATTTCTCCCGGATAGAGAAATAGAGATAGACCAGGCTAAGTACCGCCCCGGCTATCTCTACCCAATTTGCAAGCAGATAATCAACTACCATTGCAGAGAAAATTAAGCTGCCTTTTTAGACTTTTTCTTACTGCTAATATTTACATCCTGCGGAGTAGATAGAATTTTCTCGTACTCACCCGGAGTTTGCAGTATTTCAATCGCTTTCAGAATGGTGCGATTCTCTTCATCAAAGATTTGCTGCGACTCATTGGTGCCCCACAGATTGTTGGCAATCAGTGCTTTCAACTGCAAAGCCATCACCCGTTGCGAACGCTTATACTCCTCCTCTTCGAAAGGAATATCCTCACTCTCCGCATCGCTGATCATTTTTTTAAGCAAAGACTCAGGCACCACAAATCCGGCTTTGAACTTCTCAAAATCAGGATATTGCTGTTTAAGATCAGTACGGTTAGCAGCCATATATTCTGCCACCACGGCATTCACAATGCCTTTAGCCACAATTTTACGGTGATAAAGTGTGTTTTCTGTAGTATCCAGGGGAACAAACACATCCGGCATAATCCCACCGCCGCCATACACTGTGCGACCTTTAATCAGGGTATTATATTTCAGGGAATCTGCAAAATGAATGCTGTCGCGGTGCATCAGCTCTCCCAATTTAAATCTGTTTTCAATATCTTCGCGATAATCTTTATTGCCTGCACCATAAGGCTTCTGAATGCTGCGGCCGGTAGGTGTATAGTAACGCGCAATGGTCAAACGAATCATCGATCCGTCCACTAAAGGAATTTCACGCTGCACCAAACCTTTACCAAAAGTACGCCGCCCCACTACCACAGCACGGTCCCAGTCCTGCAGTGCGCCACTCACAATTTCGCTGGCAGAGGCAGAATACTCATTAACCAGCACCACCACCCGTCCGGTTTTCAGATCACCGCGCTGGGTCGATTTCGCCTCATTGCGTTTCGACTTTTCACCTTCGGTGTAAACGATCAGCTTGTTTTCACCCAAAAACTCATCAGCCATAGCGATGGCGATATTCAGCAAACCGCCCCCGTTATTTTCAAAACTGAGCACCAGATCTTCCATCCCATGTGCCTGCAATTTCTCAAGCGCCTCCTTGAACTCACGGAAAGTGTTCATTCCGAAGTTATTCACTTTGATATAACCAATTTTATCAGTCAGCATATAAGTGACATCGATGCTGAGTACCGGAATTTTATCACGGATGATTTTGAAATCCATCTCATTGATTCCACGCAGCACAGTTACATCGACAGCAGTGCCCCGCTTGCCTCTCAGCTTTTGGAAGATATCCGTGTTTTGCGCTTTTACGCCGGCCATGGTTTCGCCGTCGATTTTGATGATTTTATCACCGGGCAGCATACCCACTTTTTCGGCCGGAGTGCCGGAAATGGTCTGCACTACATTGATAGTATCTTTGATCATCTGAAACTGAATACCAATCCCCTCAAAGCTTCCTTCGATCGGCTCGTGCATGCGCTGCACCTCCTCTTTAGGGGTGTAGAGCGAGTGTGGATCCAGCTCCTCCAGCATGGAGCGAATGGTCGATTCTATCAGTTTATTCTCATTGATGGTGTCCACATACAAACTGGAAACAGCATTCATCACCTGCTGCAGCTTGCGTTGCTGGCCGGTTGAGATGCCTTGTGAAAAGAGTGCGGAGGTGTAGAGTAGCAATGTAAATAACAGGGTCGATATACGTATCAGTCTCAATTTTGTCATCTTGTTGATTATTGAATGCGAATAGATTATTAAATGGAAAAATTCCTGCAAACTTAACGAAAAAAGCAGCCGGATAGTTTATTATTAAATATAGCTTGGTATAAAAAAGAGAAAATTAACAGTTAAGCAAATTAAAGCCACTTTGAAGCTCCCGGGGATCTACCGCTTTTAAGGCAGCAATTTCAGCATAAATTGCTGCCAGCGGTTTTTTGCTCTCATCAGTTTCAACCAATAAGCGGTCGGTTGGAGTTACCCGGACAGCAAGGGGATTGTAGTGCTCCCCGAAAGAGAGCCGGAAGTCCAGTTTCAACGCCTGCTCTGCCAGTTGCGGCTTTCCCCTGAAGCCGTGAATGACCCAGATTTGTTTTGGGTTCAGTGCTTTCCGCAAAGCGAAAAGCTCATTAAAGTAGCCGACACAGTGAATAACCAGTGGTTTTTGCACCCTTTCAGAGATCTCAATCTGCTTTTGAAAAACAGCGAGCTGCTTCTCATAAGGAATGTCTCTGTTCTTATCCAGTCCGCACTCACCTACAAAGCAGACCTGGCTGCTCCCCGCGGCTATTTCAAGTTTCTCAAAAGTAGCTTCGGACGCTTCGGCTGCATCCCAGGGATGAATTCCGACAGAAAAGAACTGATTCTCAACTCCTTTTTCCGGCAGTTCCTGCTGCATCCATCGGATATTACTCACAATCAGCTCACCCGGTCGGGGTGTGTTCCGGTGCGTATGTATATCGGTCAGCAGCATGTTTTTTCTGTTCAGTTACTTTAAAAATTGAATGGTAAGCGGATAACGCCAGTTTTCACCATTGGCAGCCTTCACTGCCGCTATGATAATAAATACTGTAATCATCACACTCAAAGCAATCAGAGCGAAAATTCCGACAATAAAGATAACGGCAATAATACTGAGCACGGTCCAGATGATGTAGGAGATAGTGAAATTGATTATATCCTTACCATGGCTGTCAATCCGCTTATTTCCCTCTCTGCCAATGAGCCAGAGAATCAGCGGTAAAAAGATGGAAGAAATAAGCTGGGAGAGGTGCATCAGCATAATATAGCTATTCTCCTGTAAGCCTAAAGGTGGTTTTGCCTTCAAAGTTTCGTCCGGTAAATCGCTGTTGAGCAGTTTTTTCTTTTCGCGCTGATACTCCTCTTCTGTGATGGCGCCGCTCTCTCTTAGTCTGTTTAAATTTTTCAGTGTCTCGTATTTTTCGTAGTTCATCTTTATGGTTTATTATTCTGTTAGATATTTTGCGAACTTCTCCTCTTCTGAAGCATCAGCCCATGCGCTGTTTATAATCTTCGTAGCCAAACTCACGCAGCAGCACAAACTGATCATCTTCGGTCCAGATGCCGTAGGAGGGGTGCGAAACACCGTTGAACATGGTTGTTTTGACCATCGTATAGTGGATCATATCCTCAAAAATAATGCGGTCACCCGGCTGCAACTCCTGATCGAAAGACCAGTCACCTAAGAAATCACCCGAAAGGCAGCTGTTTCCTCCCATGCGGTAAGTCGGTTTACCTTCAACAGCATCGGTAGCATCGGTGATAGCCGGTTTATAAGGCATCTCCAGGCAATCGGGCATGTGGCAGGCAAAGGAGACATCGAGCATGGCAGTTTTGATTCCGCGATTTTCCACCACATCCAGAACCGATGAAACCAGTACGCCTGTTTGCCATGCAAATGCGCTGCCCGGCTCCAAAATAATATGCAGATGTGGATATTTTGCTTTGAACTTTTTCAGCAAGGCAATCAAATGCTCCACATCATAATCCTGATGCGTCATTAAGTGCCCGCCACCCATATTGAGCCATTTTACCTGCTCTAAATATTTACCAAAGTTCTTCTCAACCGATTCGAGCACCCGCTCCAGGTCGTAAGAGTTATTCTCACACAGGGTGTGAAAATGCAGTCCCTCGATACCTTCCGGAAGTTGCTCGGGCAGCATATCAGCTACTACACCCAGGCGTGAACCGGGCGTACTGGGGTTATACAAATCGGTATCTACAACGGAAAACTCCGGGTTAATACGCAAGCCACAGGAAATTCCGCTCCCTTTCGTTTGCGGATAAAACCGCTCAAATTGCGTCAACGAATTGAAAGTGACATGACTACTCATGCGCATTATCTCCGGGAACTCAGCATCGGTATATGCAGGTCCGTAGGTGTGTGCTTTGCTGCCCATCTCTTCAAAGGCAAGCCGTGCTTCGGCCAGCGAACTGGCAGTACTGCTCTTCACATATTCCCGCACAATCGGAAATACCGGCCACATGGCAAAAGCTTTGAAAGCAAGAATTATCTCAACCTCCGAACGCTCTGCAACCGATTGGATCAGACTCAGATTGCGACGGAATGCGCGCTCATCCAGCACGTAACAGGGTGATGGAATTTGAGCTATATTTTTTTTGTTATTCCAGAAGTACATATGAAATATAAGTTCAAAAAAGAGACTTTAGTACAAGACAAAAACGATACAACGATATAATTGTCTGATTTTCTACAAAACTGCTGTTAAATTGTTTGGTAAAGACCCTGTATCCTTGCGCATTCACAGCTGATTAACAACCGGTTACAACAAAAACAAAAGAACTCGAGGTCTCTTGCAAAAGTAGTGAATTATTTTAGATATTAGAAGAAACATTCGGGAATAGCATTAATGTTGTCGGAACTATTTATTTTGTCACATACCTGATAAATTTTATTTCAATGAGAAAGAGTTATGGAAGAGTATATTTTTATATTGCAAGCCTTACAGTTCTCCCATAAAATAAAGCACAAAAACAGAGTCTTCACCTACGGCGAAACGCGTATGAACTGCCCAAGGGCTACTATAGTAAAAAGTTCAAATAATTATCCCGGTTTATAAGTTCAAATGTATGATTAGGGTAATGATTTGCAAAAGTACGATTCAAATATGCTCTTCGGGTGGGCGACCATTTAAATTCATAACTATGAAGCGCACCATCTCTATCTTCTATGTAGTCTATTTCTTGTTGTTGTGTTGTGCGCCAAAAGTAAGTTGAAGTGTAATTCAAAGAGTAATGATTATGTTTTAATCGCTCACTAAGCAGATAGTTTTCCCAAAGAGCACCAACATCATCTCGCAAAGCAACAGGAGAAAAGTTGGCTATAATCGCATTGCGTACTCCATTATCGTAAAAATAAATCTTTCTACTCTTTTTAAGCTCGTTCCTTACATTTCGACTATATGATCGCAAATGAAAAATAACATAAGCTTTCTCCAATAAGTCAATATATCTATTTACGGTTGAACTATCAACACCTAATATTTGGGCTAATTCATTGACTGAAACTTCATTTCCAAGTTGTAAAGCAAGTAACTGTAAAAGTTTTTCTATTATTTCAGGTTTACGTATATCCTGAAAATCAAATATATCCTTGTATAAATAACTACCTACAATGTTTCGCAGTACCTCTATCTCCTCTCCCGGATTATTTACAACATCCGGATATGCACCATAAATCAAACGGTTTTCTAGCAATCTTTTTTCTGTCAATGTATCACCGCTTCCTATCAGCTCTTTTACAGAAAACGGAAACATTGAGTATTCATATTTTCTCCCCGTCAATGGTTCATTTATAGAATTAGATAGCTCTAAAGCTGATGATCCGGTAACAATCAACTGCTTATCTGACATATTATCAACTATCAGCTTTAAAGTAACACCAATATCCCGAACTCTTTGCGCCTCATCTATAAAAATTATTTCAGCATCACCTACAAGTTGTTTTAATTCCGTTGAGCTTGGCAAAGATAAATAAGCCCGAATATCAGGTTCATCACAATTTAGAAACAGTGATTTTTTCTTACTGTTCACAGCAAGCTGATTAAGTAGAGTGGTCTTGCCTACTTGCCTCGGACCAACTATAATTATTGCTTTCTTACGAAACAAACGAGTTTCTATAATATCTTGTAGTTCTCTTTTAATTTTCATGATTAATTGTTTTACACAAATGTATAACATTTTTCGGGTATATCCCAATAATATTATAATATTTTCAGGGTACAGTCTAATATTATTATGATTTTCATACGAAGATTTTTTATTTGTTACACTAAGGTCGTATAGAACACGCCATCCTCCCGATGAGCTATCGGGACATTCTTATGAGTGAAGATTTATTTTAATGGCTGTTTTATATAAAAAAGAGTACAATTAATTACTGGTCAGACGAGCTTGTAGTCGTCAGACCTGTGTCGCTCAAACTTACAATCATAATAAAACCGCCTATCTGCAAGATGAGATACGGCGGTTTTTATTTAATGGTTTCAACTTTCACAAGCTTTATTTAACCTGCTTGCGGTAAAGATAGTGACGAAATGAGTGCTCATCCAGCACGTAACAAGGCGAAGGAATTTAAATAATACTATCTTTATTATGATGAAAATGCATGAAAATAATGGTAATTCAGTTGTTATTCGATTGTAATTTAGATAGTAATTCGGCTTTGCCGTAATTCAATAGATATTCGATTGTTATTCACTTGTTAAAAATTAGCAAATCTATCAACGTTGCACAACCAAAAGTCCCCCTCCGGGGGATTTAAGAGGGCTTGTCTTAAGGGGTCAGTATTTCAGCATAGGCAGCCGGATTACCCAAATAATATCTGGCTACCTCCAAATCTTTATCATCTTTCAGCATAAACTGCACCTGTCCTTTCTGAAAGTAGTAACGTTGAATAATCTCAACAGTCAGCAACTCTTCAATCTCTTTTCGGTTTTTCAACAAGCTCTCTTCCAGGCCGGGAATCAGTTTTACTTTGAGTGCTTCCATCTCCTCTTTTGCGTCTTCATCCAGTCCTTCATACTCAAGCACCTCTTTGAGCTGCTCGAAATATTTTTCCGACTGGGTGTTGTACTCATATTTTTTCTCCTTTTTGAGATAGTCCACAAACTCATTGAAGTCAGCTTCACTCAGCGCAAACTCAGTAGGCGATGCAATCTTTTTATGTTTGTGAGCATAGCGGGTCGCATAATCAAAATAGTGATTGTTCAGCAAAATATCATAAGCGATATTGAACTTCCGGCTATCCTTGGTAATGCTGTCGGGCAAAATTCCGCCACCATCACGAACAATGCGTCCGTTGGTAGTATTGAAAACCGTGGTCAGGCTGTCGGGCACGCGACCCACACTGCCATCAGAATTGCGGTTGCTGTAGTCGAGTGCCTGCACACAGCGACCGCTGGGGGTATAGTATTTTGCAATGGTCATTTTCACATGTCCGCCGTAGCCTACCGGACGGATGCTTTGCACCAGCCC
>CAYPPC010000143.1:5510-7798 GCA_964412435.1 uncultured Paludibacter sp. | reverse complement strand
GGAAGAGCTGATAGCTGTTTTGAAAAATCAAAATCAGGTGAAAGTACGCTCTGTGTTCTCACACCTGGTGGCTTCAGAAAATCCTGATCTGGATGATTTTACCCACCGGCAGTTCCGGGAATTTACAGCTGTGGCCGATCAGTTCAGCACTGTTTTCAGACATAAGATACTTCGCCACATTCTCAATTCGGCAGGTATCGAGCGTTTCCCTGAGTATCAGCTGGATATGGTGCGTCTGGGCATCGGTTTGTACGATGTGAGTGCGCTGCCGGAAGTGAAGCTGGAGACTGTCAGTACCCTGAAGAGTGTTATTCTGCAGATTCGCGATGTGAAGGCAGGTGATGGTGTTGGCTATGGAAGAAGGGGAGTGCTGGAGCGTGACAGCCGTATTGGGATCATACCGATTGGTTATGCCGATGGTCTCAATCGTCATTTGAGCAATGGAGTGGGGGAAGTATGGGTGAATGAACACCGTGCTAAAATTGTGGGTAACATCTGTATGGATGCCTGCATGATTGATCTGACTGGTATCCCGGCAGAAGAGGGTGACTCAGTCGAGATTTTTGGTGAGCATATCACTATACATGAGATTGCTGAAAAGCTGGAGACTATACCTTATGAGATTTTAACAGGAGTGTCCAGGCGGGTGAAGCGGGTTTACTTTTTTGATTAATAGCCGGAGAATATGATTTTAGCCTTAATAAATGTGCCTGAAACAGCTCACAACATAGTTGAGAGCGGGCGTATCCTGGCTGATAAACTAAATAAGAAATTTGCATTGCTGGCTTATACTCCCTCCGGAGAGGCAGAGTTGGAAAAAGTAAAACTGGAGAAGCTTTTAAAAAAAGGTGAGCAACTCTACTTGAAGAGTGGAGAGCCAAAAAGAGTGAGACGCGATTGTGAAGAGTTGGAAGCGATGTTTCTCTTGATTCAGGCTGAAAGCGACAAAAAAAGAGAATTGAAAAGCTATCTGGCAGCTTGCCGGAATTTGAGAATTCCGTATCTTTATTTTAAAGCCGGATTTAAGGTGGCAGAGTTTCAAAAGGTGCTGGTGCCTGTTACTTTTCTCGAAGAGGATTATGAGAAAGCACAGTTTGCAGCCGCTTTTGGGAGATTTTTCGGTAGTGTAATCACTGTGCTGCAAGCTAATGATTATGGTTCAAAAGCAGCCGGGACGACCGAAAAAATGAAAACATTGTTTGATAAGTTTGATTTTGCTTATCATATTGAGAAAGCCGTTGCAGACAGCTATAAGATCCATAAAGAGTCCGTAAACAGAGCTCAGAAGGAGGCTTTCGATATGATGATTATTTCCGCATCGCGTGAATATGGCCTGGATGATTTGCTTTTCGGGCCACCGGAACTGCATCTGATTCACCGGTCAGATGTTCCTTTATTATTGATCAACCCACGCGGTGATCTTTACAGTTTATGTGATTGATTAAATTCTTAAAAGATAAAATTGGGACCTATGCAAGAATTTTTTACACTTCGTCGGATTTTTATCAATAAATACGTCATTGTATTGATTGTGTTTCTTGTGTTACTGGCTTTTTTCGATAAAAACAATCTGATGTATCGCTGGAGAACCAAGCGAAACGTACAGGCTCTTAAGAAAGAGATAAAGTATTATAAGGACGAGATTGAAGATAACAAGAGCAAGGTTTACGACCTGCAATCGGACCTGAATACGCTTGAAAAACATGCCCGGGAGGAGTATTTCCTGAAAAGGGAAAATGAGGACATTTTTATTATCAAAGAAGAGGAGTAGCAATGAGTAAGAAACAGGTCAGTTATTTACAGGCCTTGGGTGCCATTTTGGTCGTTGTGGGTGCCACCGTGCGTCTGTTTGAAGCGGATTTTCCGGTGTTCAAATATTTGTTTTCACTGGGAGCGATTATATTAATAGTAGTTGCATTTATCCACCATCATCAGGCCCGAAATGAAGATATCCGGGTGCAGCGTCAATACCGAATGATGTTGTTTGCAACTGCATTTTTGGGAGTGGCCGGCTACCTGATGTTCCTGAATGATGAGCGCTGGGTGGTGTTGGTGCTGATGTATGCGGTAATTTCAGTCTTTCTTTCCTTTCGTGGAAAAACAACAAAGAAAGAGAAGTGATAAAAACTGACGCCAAGCTGAAGCGCTTGCCTCAAAATGAAAATATAAATTTCAGATAATTAGGAGTCTGGGTCTGTTCTCAGATAATTTTTATAACTAGTAAGAGGGTGAAGTCACATGGTGATACACCCTCTTTTTTTAGGCCGAGTTTCTCCCCCAATGATATG
>CAYPPC010000143.1:0-5410 GCA_964412435.1 uncultured Paludibacter sp. | reverse complement strand
AATGATATGAGTGAAATGTAAATATGAGTTCATTCTATTGCTAATTAATAACCTAAAAAACCACATTATGAAAACAAAACTACAAAATCGAATTATTACGGTGCTGTTAGCCTTAATAACAGTTCCTTTTTTCACCCTTAATGCACAGGCATTACATGGTCTCTGGACCATTGGAACTGCTGCTGTTGAAACCGGTCGTTCTGTACAAATAACACCGGACGGAGATTATATTGTTGCCGGAAACTCCACCAGTTTAAGAGCTGTAGAATCAAAAGTGTATGTGACTTTGTCAGATGCAAACGGTAACTTTATATCGGGTCGCACCTTTGGCGGCGATAAATCTGACTTTGGACTCTCGGTTACACTCCCGGATAAAGAGGGGTATGCTGTGGCCGGTTACTCAAACTCATTCTCCAATGAGGGAGACAATGATGTTTACGTGATTAAGTTTGGTCCCAAGAATGATGTGCAATGGTCGCGTTTGATTGGTGCAGGAAACGATGACCGGGGCTTTTCGATTGTAAAAGGTGCCAAAGGAGGCTATGTCGTTGCAGGTTACACTACTTCTTTTGGAGCCGGCGGGAGAGATGTCTATGTTGTGCGTCTAGATGAAAAAGGCAATGTAGAATGGGCTCGCACTTATGGCGGAAAAGCTGATGATGTGGGTCTGTCAATTAAACAGGTAATTCATAAAAATGAGGCTGCCGGTTTTATTGTTGTCGGTTATACCCAGTCATTTGGTATGGGTAAATCGGATGTTTATGTTGTTCGTTTGGATGAAAATGGTAAACTGATGTGGACCCGGACAATAGGGAATGCTAACGATGATATTGGTTTCGATATTTATCAAACCCGAAAAGGTGACTTCCTGATAACAGGTACCACTGTTGGAGAGAAAGATCAATTAGGTGAAGTTTATATAGTTCGGCTCAATCCGGATGGAGCTTTACTTTGGACAAAAACAGTTGGAGGAGGACAGAATGATATTGGATACTCTATCATTGAGACCTGGGATGATGGTTTTGCAGTTGCCGGTATGACAGAATCGTTCAGCTACGGAAAGACGGATGTCTACTTTATCAAGTTTGATGCAAAAGGTAATTTAGATTGGGCGCGCTCCATTGGAAGTAAGGAAGATGAGATAGCTTATTCTATCAAGCAAACCGATGATAAAGGATACATTGTTGCCGGCTTCACCACCTCTTTTGGCTATGGTTCGCAGGATGTTTTTCTGATAAAATATGATGTTGACGGAAACACCTGTTACAAGCAGATGAATGGAGGAAAAGTAGGAGAAGGAGGAAAAGTATCTGAAGGTGGTGTGATGGGCGAGGGCTATGGTGTCAAAGAAGGCGTTAAAGAGTCCAGACAGGGAGATTTGTTTGATATTTGTACTACGACATCGGTGAATCCACTTTCGGCCACAGAGCTGATTACAGTATATCCAAATCCGGCAAGTGAAGTACTTTATATCAATGGTGAAGCGCTCATTCAAAATATCTCCATCTACTCCAGAGAGGGACGCCGGGTTTATAGTGTTGCGGATGTTCAATCCAATAAAACAACTTTGAAGCTGGATGCTTATTCGGATGGAATCTATCTGATACGGATTGAAACTGACGAGGGTGTTATCAACCGAAAATTTGTAGTTAGAAAATAAAAGACTCATCGAATCATACAAAAAAAGAGAGAGGCCGTTCGGCTTCTCTCTTTTTTTGATTCTAATCGGACCACTACTCTTCTTCGTCGCTGTAGTAGTGGAGATACTGCTTGGCATCTTTCTTTTTTCGGCCGTAGTATCCATATCCGTAATTGTATCCGTAACCGTAACCGTGGCTTCTCTGTCCGTATTTGATGTATGGATCTTTTTCGAAATCCACATCGTTAAGTACCACATAGAAGTTTTCCAGCTTGTCGGATTTAATTTGCTCGTTAAGCCTTCTGAAGAATGATTTGTTGGTTTTACCACTACGCACAACGAACAGGTTGGCATCCATCAGAGGTGCTAAGGAGTAGGCATCTGCCACCAAACCAAGCGGGCTGGTATCCACGATAATGTATGTATATTGCTCCCGGAGCTTGACAAACATCGCACGCAGCTGCTCTGAGCGAATCAGCTCGCCCGGGTTGGGCGGGATGGTTCCTGCCAGCAACAGGTCAAACTTGAACTCTTCTTTCTTAATAATCAGCTCATCCAGTGTTTTTTCACCAATCAGATAGTTGGTAACTCCATCTACTTCAGACAGGCCCAGTCTTTCATTGATACTTGGTTTACGGATGTCCATGTCGATCAACAGGGTTTTGTGTCCTGTCATTGCATAGGCTGAAGCCAGACTGATATTAAAGAAGGTTTTACCGTCGCCCGACTCAGCTGAGGTGGACATGACAACAATGTCGCGCTTGCGCTGCACGATAAACTCGAGTCTGGTCCGGATCACGCGGAACATTTCGGTGAATGCAGATCGCGGTCGCTTGGCAACCAGCAGCGGGTCGGTGTTGGAGGTATGATTAACTGTACCAATCAGCGGGAAACTGGCATTTTTCTCCACATCTCTTGCATCTCTCACTGTGTTGTTCAGTAACTCTTTGAGTACAATAAATAGTGAAGGGATCAGGAGACCCAGCAGCAGGAATGTAAGCAGAGTTTTCTTTTTGGTTCCGGCGTTGGTCAGTGCTACAATCCGGGCTTTATCCAGGATAAAGTTATCGGGACTGTTAGAAGCCTTCTGAATGGCAGCTTCGGCTCTCTTCTGGAGGAAGAAAGTGTAATAGTTATCATCCACCCGGTACTTTCTCTCAATACCGATCAGCTCCATCTCTTTACCCGGTAGTGAGCTCACTTCGCGGTTTACGCTGGCCACCCGTGTAGAGAGGTCTTTGCGCTCAATTGCCAGAGAGGCATTCATGTTTTTAACTACCTCATTAATGGAGTTTTTAAGACTGTTCAGCTCTCTTTCAATTTTGTTGTAAAGCGGACTGTTGGGGCTTGTCTCTTCCTTTTTGTGAAGCACTTCGTTGAACTGTTGCACCAGACTCATCAGCATAGGATCGGTGAGCCCAAGGCTCGAAGGTGCTACTATAGAACCTGCATCAATATTGGTTTTCAGATAATCTGAAAGATAATTCAGATAATTTTCGCGAAGACTCAGCTGTGACATTTGCTCGTCATAGGCAGTAGCTTTTCCCAGCACTTTGGAGGAGTGGCTGGAGAGGTCAACAATCTGATTGCTTCGTCTGAAACTGGTCATAGCTCCCTCCGATACAGAAAGAGATTTAGAAACAGTATCCAGCTGCTGGTCGATAAAATCGATAGTTTTACTGGCCTGATCATTCTTTCTTTCCAGATTTTCGCTAATGAAAATTTCTGAAAGTGTATTGATGAAGTCGATGTCCCGGGCAGGAGTTTCACTGTTCAGCGATATGTGCAGCACAGATGAGCCTGTTGTGGGGAATGAGGTCTGCAACCTCGACATAAAGTCTGCAATCAGCGACTCTTTTGTGCGGAATCTGAAGTAAAGCGTGCGGCTTTGCAGCACATTTTCAGTTCTGTCAACAGTAATAAAGAAAAGGCTGTGCTGAATGGGTACGCCGAAGCGGCCGGAAATTTTTACGTTCCTGTCCACACTGCCTTCATCACTGGTAATTTCATAGGTGCCGTCAGCTTTGATCTCAATTTTAAATAAGAGTCCATAAGCTCTCGGATCGATAAACTCCGGGGTAATCAGAAATGGTGTGGTGTTGTAAATGTTTCTGGTTTTGAATTTTCCCTTGGAAATATAATCTACTTCCAGAAAAGCCAAACTATCAACAACGCGGTTCATTAAATCATAGGAGGTAAGCATCACCACCTGGTTGTCAATGTTCCGGTAGCCATACTCCACACCAAAGCCTTGCATAAAGGCCTGCCCGGTCTGTTTACGCTCCTCCAGAATCATGGTTCCCACTGTTTTGTAACGTTCGATCCAGGTTCTGTTTTTTAGAAAAGCGAGTCCCAGGGCCAGAATAATAAACAAGAGGAACAGATACCAGTAATGCAAAAATAGCATCAGCCACTCACCAATGTTGAAGCCGGAGTCTTCATTGTCATCAAAGGGCTGGGTATATTGTTTTTTTTCATCCATAACTATTATATCGCTTAATGTGTTTTTACTTTTTATTAATTAGAGTGAAGTAATATACGGTTGTAAACAGGGATATCGAGGAGGATATCAAGCCTATAAAAGATCCGTAGGTGTTTGATTTATAAAAGCTTGCCGGGTCTTTTTGTACGTAGATAATATCATTGGGATAGATATAGAAGTACTTCGACTTAATGACTGAATTGGGTCGGATATCAAACTCCAGAATCTCCGGAATTCCATCAATTTCCCGAATAATTTTAATATGTTTTCTGTCACCGCTAAGGGCAATTTCGCCTGACTGAGCCAGAGCCTGATAGATATTCAGCTGCTCTTTGTAAACCGGGAACACACCTGTACCGGCTTCACCGATAACGGTGTATGATTTGTTGGCGAGAGCCAGTTTCACTTCAGCATCTATAACAAGTCGCTGAAAGCGTTTTTGAATCTTCTCTGTAGCATCGAGCAAGGTCATGCCGGCCACATGGATGGAATCTATAAATGGCAGGTCGATGGTTCCGTCAGGGTACACACGATAGGAGATTACACGCTGACGCGCGCTTCCACCCGCATCAATCAGGTTGATGAAATCCTCGTCTGTGCTGATGAGTCTGAAAATCAGCTCGTCGTTGACCTCGATTTTGTAAGTTTCAAAATCAGCCTCAGTGTAAGTCGGGAGCGACCTGGAGGTTTGCAGCAGGCGCTTGTCTTTTTGAGTATAGCATGAGCTGAGTAGCATGGTAAATGCTATCGCAACAAAAATATATAGATGTCTTTGGGTTATTCGATTATTCTTTTTCATACGAAACAGATAGTTAAGGGTTAAGAAAATTAATCTTCATCGGGAGTGTCAGCTTGTTGTGACGGCGTAACCAGGTGGTAAATTAGCATACCAAAGGATACGGTTGAGAAGAATGTGGAAAACACCGAGCCTAAGGAGGTGGCAGAGAAGAACTGCGTACCGGTATCCTGGACATATATTACGTCGTTAGGCTGAATGTAGTAATATTCTGAGTTAATTATGTCTTTGCTTCGGATGTCAAAGGTTTTGATTTCGTGCCCGTTCTTGGTTTCGCGCAAAATCTTAATGGAAGTGCGGTCACTGTAAATGGGAAGATCGCCCGCCATGGCCAGCGCCTGGAAGATGTTCATCTTTTCCCGGAAAATGGGATATTTTCCGTTAACCTTACCTCCAATTACACTGAAAGAGCGACCCATCACTCTTAAGTCAATGGACAGCTCGTCAACAGCTTCCGCCTGAAGGGCGTTTTTTACGGTAGTTTTTGCTTCCC
>CAYPPC010000142.1:0-7817 GCA_964412435.1 uncultured Paludibacter sp. | reverse complement strand
CCGGAGATAAGCAATCCCCTGTGGTGCTGGTGACTTCAAGCATGAGTGGTGAGGGCAAATCTTTTGTGGCTATGAACCTTGCGATGTCGCTTGCTTTGATGCAGAAGAAGGTGATGCTGGTGGGCCTGGATATCCGCAATCCGCTACTGGCAGAATATCTCCATCTTGAAAATGGCAAAGGAGTGACCATATACTTGTCAGACAGTAGATACAGTCTGAATGACATTATTTATGAATCTAAAATTCATCCTCATCTGGATGTTATCCCTGCAGGACCCATTCCTCCCAACCCTTCGGAATTGCTGATGAGCAACCGCCTGGAAGAGATGTTTGATGAGCTAAAAACAAAGTATGATTATATTATTGTTGACTCAGCGCCTATTGGAATGGTTTCAGATACTTATCTGTTGAATAGAATCACAGATAATACAATTTTTGTGGCCCGTCAGAAATATACACCACGGGATGCGACCCTGCTGATTAACGAAATTTACAAAGAGAAACGCCTGAACGGAATGGGTGTAGTATTTAATGGAACCTCTGCATCTGCTGGCTATGGCTACGGTTATGGTTATGGAGCAAAACCAGGATCGGGCAGACCGCCTCGCGTCAGCCTCTACGACAGAATTTACGAGCTGTTTCAGCGTGGATAAAAAAGTATAATAAAGATAGAAAGCCGGTCATTTGACCGGCTTTTTTTATTTCTAAAATCAAACCTTGGAAACTTAAGTAATTTTTAAGTTTCTTTTTATGTGCGATAAGAGGTTGTCGCACAAGTGGTTGAGGTTGGCTTAAAAATAATTAACATAAATGATGGTGGTTTTTTAAGGTTTGAGGGTGAATTAGTATTATCTTTGCACCCAATTCATATGAAGCTTAAAAAATGGATGAACGTACATTAGATATTATTCAATTGGCCAACAAGATGTTTGAGCAATACGGGATAAGGAGTGTATCGGTTGATGATATATGTCGTGAATTGCGATTATCGAAAAAGACCTTTTACCGCATTTTTCCGGGCAAGGAAGACCTGGTTGAGTCGGTTGTGGCTTATCGCGCAGAAATGATCACTGAGAAATTCCAGGATATGTGGCAAAACGAAAACGCCATTGATACATTGATTTTAATTATCAAGGAGGTGAAGAAACACACAAAAAATGATAACAGCACCTTCTACTATGATCTGGAAAAATACTATCCCACAATTTTAGCAAAGCTGAATGAAAAGAAGCTGGAGTGGGTGCGGGATAGTTTTGCTCAAAACCTTCGCCAGGGAATAGAAGAGGGGTATTATCGTGAAGATTTAGATGTGGAACTTACTTCACTCTTTCACGCAGTGGTATTGAAAAGCTCTTTTGCGGAATTCAAATCACACCTGCCGAAAATTTCAGTGAGAAGATTGAACATATTTTATATCGATTTAATCATACGACTTATTGCCAATGAAAAGGGGATGGAATATATCCGCCTGAATATTGAAAAATAGAGAGTAAACAAATTACAGACAAACAGAGAATTAAAAAATAGAAATGAGAAAATTATTTATTACACTACTGATTTTTGTGACCGTGCTGAACGTTGCAGCGCAGGATACACTGCGTCTGAGCCTGCCTCAGGCACTTGCTGTGGCGTTGAGTGAGAGTCCGACAATCAAAATTGCAGAAATGGAGATTCAACGGGTTGATTACTCCAAAAAGAGTGCTGTGAATGCACTGATTCCCGGTATAGAGCTTTCGGGTCAGTATGCCAAGTATGTCTCACCTGCCAAAATGAATATGTTTGGTATGACAATGAATTCGCCTACTGATTTCAATGCCAATCTGGGTGCCAATCTGAGTTTGCCACTTTTTGCTCCGGCGTTGTGGCACTCTATTCAGATGAGTGACCTTGAGATTGAGAATGCGCTTGAGAAAGCAAAAGCCTCAAAAATCGGACTCAGAAACGAAGTTACCAAAGCTTACTACACCGTTCTGGTGGTACAGGACTCCTACCAGGTATTGCTGGATGGTTATGAACTGGCTAAATCTAATTACGAAGTAGCCAAAAGAGGTTATGAAATTGGTGCACTGGCAGCTTATGACTATATCTCGGCAGAGGTGCAGCTGAATAACCTGCTACCCAGTATTCTGCAGGCAGAAAATGGAATAAAACAGACCAAAACCATGCTGAAGATTTTGATGGGACTGGATGTGGCTCAGCCTGTTGAAGTGGTTGGAAAACTGGATGACTTCAAAGAGCAGATTGTTCCGGCCAGATCACTGACAGAGTTTTCATTCGATAATAACAGCGATTTGCGCCAACTGGATATTGGTCGCAAGCAGCTGCAGAAATCATTGCAACTGCAACGCACACAGCGCATGCCAACTTTGGCAGCTTTTGCGCAGTCAGGTTACACGGGTATGGGAACCAAAGAGACTGAATTGGACTTTGGTGGACTACCAATCGTTACAGAAGCTCGTAAAGACTGGTTTAGTTCCGGTACTTTAGTGGGTCTTCAGTTGCGAATCCCAATTACAGATATTTTTACCGGAAACAGTAAGGAGAAACAGATTAAAATTCAGGAAGAGTCGCTGTTGCTGCAACGCGAACAGGCTTTTAATGCCATTCAGCTGCAGGCAGAAACTAATCTCGATATGATGAATAAATCGGTTGAGCAGGTCGGAGCTGCCGTTCGTAGTGTTGAACTGGCCGAGAAAGCTTACGACATCTCATCAAAACGTTATGAAAATGGAGCAGGTAGTATGATCGAGCTTCAAAATGCTTCGCTGGCTATCACGCAGGCGCGCCTATCGTATCATCAGGCCATTTCAGAATATCTGAATGCACGTGCTGACCTGGAGAAACTACTGGGAGAAGAATTTTAATTAAAACCAACAGAATATAGATAAGTCAAAAATAAAATAAATTATAACTCGATGAAAATTAAGAATTTATTTGCAATTATACTGCCGGCACTTTTGTTTGCCGCAGTTTCTTGCAGTGGCAAAAAAGAAGATAGTTCAGTGGCTGCCGAAGATGATATGCAGCTTGTAAAACTGGCTAAAGTATTTGAACGGGATGTGGTTCAGGAAGCTGAGTTTACTGCAACTATTCAGCCTGAAGTAAAAAACAGTATTGCTCCAACAACACCGGGACGCATTCGCCGTATCATGGTGGATGTAGGTTCGCGTGTCTCCAAAGGACAGCGCCTGGTGCAGATGGATGCGGTTAATCTGGAAAACTACTCTACCCAGATTGAAAACCTGCGTCAGAATTATGCACGTTTGCTCGATCTTTATGAGGTAGGCGGTGTGTCTAAACAGGATCTCGACAATCTGAAAGCTCAGTTGGATCAGGCGGAGGCCTCCATGAAGTCTCTGCAGGAAAACACCTACCTGGTAAGTCCTATCAATGGTATTGTAACTGCTAAGTTTTACGATAACGGTGACCTGTTCAATGGTCAGCAGCCGGTATTGGTGGTGATGCAGGTGGATCCCCTCAAAGTTATTGTGAATGTGTCTGAGTCCTACTTTTCAAAAGTTAAGCAGGGGATGACGGTAGATATCAGTATCGATGCCTTGCCCAATGAGCGGTTTACCGGAACGGTAAGCAAAGTTTATCCGACCGTGGATGAGATGACCCGTTCGTTTGGTGTGGAGATTCGTCTGAATAATGCAGGTAACAAAGTACGCCCGGGAATGTATGCCCGTGTGAATATGAATATGGGTTCTGAGAGCCGGGTGGTTGTGCCGGACCGCGCTGTTATTCGTCAGGTGGGCTCCGGATCACGTTTTGTGTATGTTTACAAAGATGGTGTGGTGCAACATGCCAGTGTAACTCTCGGACAACGCCTGGGTTCAGAATATGAACTGATTTCAGGAGTGGAAAACGGAGCGCAGGTAGTTGTTGCCGGACACTCTAAGCTGAATGATGGTGATCAGGTGCAAATTGCTGAAGCTCAAGAGGAGTAAAATTAGCACTGCTTTGATTGAATAATAAGCTCTGTTTACTTTGAAAAGTGACAGAGAATAATAAACAGTTTTCCCCGGCAAATAACAGTTAAGCTGTTTTTCGAAAAAAGGGGAATTTAGTTACGAATTTAGAATAACAATATGAAAATATACGAAAGTGCGGTACGTAAACCGATTATGACCATTCTGGTCTTCGTGGGGGTAACCATTCTGGGACTCTTTTCGCTGAACAACCTCTCAGTCGATTTGATGCCTAAAATTGAGATGAATGCCTTGATGGTAATCACCTCATATGATGGTGCCAGCGCCGCGGATATTGAAACAAACGTTACGCGACCGCTTGAGAATATACTCAACACGGTTCCGAATCTGAAGAAAATTACCTCCAGTTCGCGGGAAAACCGCTCACTGGTGACCATGGAGTTTGAATTTGGAGAGGATCTGGATGAGTTGACCAACGATGTGCGTGATAAGCTGAACCTGGTGAAAGCAATGCTCCCAAGCAATGCTGATGATCCGATTATTATGAAGTTCAGCACCGACATGATTCCTGTAATTATGTTTTCGGCTACAGCCGATAAAAGTGTGCCGGGACTTTACAGACTACTGGACGACAATGTTGCCAACCGACTGGCACGTATCGAAGGGGTAGGCTCTGTGTCTATTTCTGGTGCTCCGCAACGGGAGATTCAGATTTATGTGGACCCGGTGAAAATGGAGGCTTACAATCTGACAGTGGAGGCGATAGCACAGAAAATTGGTGCTGAAAACCTCAATATCCCTGCAGGTACCATGGATATTGGTAATGAAACTTTCTCACTACGTGTGAAGGGTGAATTTACCGATCCTTCAGAAATGAATGATATTATTGTGGCCAACTATGGAGGTAAACCGATTTATCTCACTGATGTGGCGCGGGTGGAAGATGCCTTCGAAGAGCGGGCACAGGAGAGTTATACCAACGGTAAACAGGGTGCTGTGATTGTAATTCAGAAGCAGTCGGGTGCAAACACCGTGGAAATTGCCAACCAGGTGATGAAGGCAATGCCTGAAATTGAGAAAACTCTGCCGCCTGATGTGCAGATTTCGGTGATTAATGATACCTCGCAAAATATTAAAAATACGATTAACGGTCTGGTTGAAACTGTGCTCTATGCCTTCCTTTTTGTGGGTATTGTAGTACTCTTCTTCCTGGGTCGCTGGCGGGCTACTATCATTATTATTTTGACCATTCCGGTTTCGCTGGTAGCCTCCTTTATTTATCTATACGCTACCGGAGGTACCCTCAATATTATATCGCTCAGTTCGCTGTCTATTGCCATCGGTATGGTGGTGGACGACGCCATTGTGGTGCTTGAAAATATTACGACTCACATTGAGCGGGGTAGCCGCCCCCACAGTGCGGCCGTGCACGGAACCAATGAGGTGTCACTTTCGGTGGTGGCTTCTACTTTGACACTGATTGCTGTGTTCTTCCCGCTGACTCTGGTGGGTGGTTTTGCCGGTGTGCTGTTTAAGGAGCTGGGTTGGATTGTTACAATCATTATGTTGATGTCGCTGATTTGTGCGATGACCTTAACGCCAATGCTGAGTGCCCAGATGCTTCGTCTGGAGCGTAAACAGAGTCGTTTCTCAACCAAAATTTATGGTCCGATTCAAAAGGGACTCGATAAGCTGGATGTTTGGTATGCTCAGGCAATTAACTGGACTGTTCGTCACCGGGGCATTTCTGTACTCTTTGCCACAGTCTTCTTTATACTCAGTTTGCTGCCGGCAGCATTTATCGGAACAGAGTTTTTCCCGCCATCAGATGATGGTTATATCTCTGCAAAAATTCACTTGCCGGTAGGTACACGTATGGAGATCACGCGTGATCTGGCTATGGAATTGCAGGAAAAGTGGCGTGAGGAGAACAGCGAAATTGAAGCTATTAGTTTCACTGTGGGTCAGGCAAGCAGCTCGAACGTATGGGGTTCTTTGCAGAATAATACGAGTGACCTGATTAGTATGGACATTCGCCTGGTCGACATCAAAGAGAGAAAACGTTCGGTCTTTGATCTGGTTGCTCAGTTCCAGGATGAACTGAAAGTTATTCCTGAAGTGAGAAAGCATGATGTCTCAACTGGAGGTACCGGTATGGGTGGCGGTCAGTCCACGCTTGATGTGGAGATTTACGGTTACGACTTTGCTTTGACCGACCGTATTGCTCATGAGCTGCAACCCCGTATTTCTGAAATTAAGGGTCTGGCCAACGTGCAGATCAGCCGCGAAGAGTATGTGCCTGAATACCAGGTGGACTTTGACCGGGATAAGCTGTCGATGAACGGATTGAGTGTAGCGCAGGCTTCCAATTTCCTGAAAAACAGAATTAACGGACTCACAGCTTCGCTCTATCGTGAAGATGGTGAAGAGTACTTCATCCGGATTTCACACGACCCGATTTATCGTCAGTCGCTGAGCGATGTGGAGAACATTCTTGTTTACAACTCACAGGGAGCTGCAGTTCGGGTAAAAGACCTCGGAACTGTAAAAGAGACCTTTACACCGCCGACTATCGAGCGTAAAGACCGTCAGCGTCTGGTGACACTTAAAGCGACCGTTGCCGGTACCACAATGGACCGTGCTGTAGATGCTATTAATAAGGAGATTGCACAAATTGATGTGCCTTCAGAGATTTTTATTGATATAGGTGGTACTTACAAAGATCAGCAGGAGTCGTTTGCCGACCTGGGAATTCTTTTCCTGATTATTGTGTTGTTGGTTTATATTGTGATGGCTTCACAGTTTGAGTCGCTGACCTATCCGTTTATTATTATGTTCTCGCTGCCATTCGGTATTTCAGGGGTGATTCTGGCCATTGTTATCACCGGTGGTACTCTCAACCTGATGTCGTTTATCGGATTGATTATGCTGGTGGGTATTGTGGTGAAAAACGGTATTGTTCTTGTGGACTATATCAACCTGAACCGTGAGCGCGGTATGGGAATTATTCGTGCGGTTGTTGAGGGCGGTAAGTCGCGTCTCCGCCCGGTGTTGATGACAACAGCAACAACGGTACTGGGTATGCTTCCGCTGGCAGTTTCACAGAGTGAAGGTTCAGAATTGTGGCGACCAATGGCCATTACAGTTATTGGAGGTCTCACAGTTTCTACCATTCTTACACTACTGATTATACCGGTGCTCTATTCGCTGGCAGCAGGCTTTGGTGTAAAACGTCAGTCGAAAAAACTGGCTAAGAAATTTGCTGAGAAACCGGCTATAGAAAACATTTAACAGGAATAAAACAGTAAAAATAGATATGAAAGCAGTTTTTATAACATTTGACCAGGCTCATAAAGAAGATGTGGTTCGTCAGCTGGATAAGCAGATGATACGTGGATTCACTCTTTGGGAGGATGTTCACGGACGCGGTACACATACCGGTGATCCGCACTTCGGAAACCATGCCTGGCCATCACTCAATAACGCTATTATGGTGGTTATTGAAAATGATAAAGTAGAAAAGTTAAAAGCAAGTCTGAAACAAATTGATGAAGAGTCACCGCAGCTTGGGCTGCGACTCTTTGTCCTCAATGTGGAAGACAGCTATTAATTATAGATTCATCCTAACAAAAAAATCGATTCAGCCGAAGCTGAATCGATTTTTTTATGCTTGAATTTATGATTTGTTATTTTAGAGCTTTGCACGGATAGCTTTGGTCTCCTCTTCAAAGCCGGGCTTCTCGAGCAGTGCAAACATATTGCGTTTGTAGTCTTCCACGCCGGGCTGGTCAAAGGGGTTAACACCCAGGATGTAGCCGCTGATACCACAGGCTTTTTCGAAGAAATAGAGCAATTCACCGAGATAGTATTCGTTCAGCTTAGGCA
>CAYPPC010000141.1:7530-7880 GCA_964412435.1 uncultured Paludibacter sp. | reverse complement strand
AGGGTGGTATTGCCATGGGCCAACGCGATTATTATCTGGATACTGATGAAGCAATCAGTAATATTCGTGCGAAGTACAGTGAATTTGTTGCCGCTATGTTTGAAAAAACCGGTATGGATTCACAGGAAGCAGCAACTGTCCGCGATCATGTCTTGCATATCGAAACACGTTTAGCAACAAAAGCATATGATAATATTACACTGCGAAATCCTCATCAGAATTATAATAAAATGAATCTGGAAGAGCTAAGTGAGTTAGTTCCTCAAATTGACTGGGAAATATTCTTCAATTCATTTGGTGTTCAACCGGAATTTATCTCTGTTTCTCAACGGGAGCATATGGTTGAAGTT
>CAYPPC010000141.1:0-7454 GCA_964412435.1 uncultured Paludibacter sp. | reverse complement strand
CTGGATGTTCAAAAATCTTATTTAAAATGGAATGTGATTCAAGCTGCATCTGACTATTTAAGTGATGAGATAAATGATCTGAACTTTGGATTTTATGGTACAGTATTATCCGGAAAAGAAGAGCAGCAACCTCGCTGGAAACGTGCTGTTTCAGTAGTTGATGGCTCTTTAGGAGAAGCAGTAGGGGAGATGTACGTAAAAAAATATTTCCCGGCAGAAGCCAAGGCACGCATGCTTCATTTGGTTGAAAACTTACAAATTGCTTTGGGTGAACGTATTCAAAATTTAGACTGGATGAGTGATGAGACTAAGGAGAAAGCTATGGATAAGTTGGGTACTTTTCATGTTAAGATCGGTTATCCGGATAAATGGCGTGACTATACTTCATTAGAAATTAAAAATGATAATCTTTGGGAGAATATGAAGCGTGTAAATACTTTCAGAAGTGAATATATGTTCTCAAAGGTAGGTAAACCCGTCGACAAAGATGAGTGGATGATGACACCTCAGACTGTAAATGCATATTATAATCCCACTACCAATGAGATTTGCTTCCCGGCCGGAATTTTACAATATCCTTTTTTTGATATGAATGCTGATGATACGTTTAATTATGGCGCAATTGGTGTTGTTATTGGTCACGAAATGACTCATGGTTTTGATGATTCGGGTCGTCAATATGACAAAGATGGAAATTTAAAGGATTGGTGGACTCAAGATGATTCACGTTTATTTGATGAACGAGCTGACAGGCTGGTTGATTTCTACGATAAAATTGAAGTGGCTCCCGGTGTTTTTGGAAACGGTCGTTTCACTTTAGGCGAAAATATAGCAGACCAGGGTGGAATTCAGGTTTCGTATCAGGCCTTTGAGAAAGTTTTGGAAGAGCAAAATATATTAGATAAAGAGGGTTTCACACCTCAGCAAAGATTCTTTATTGCTTATGCCAATGTTTGGGCCGGAAACATTCGCCACGAAGAGATTTTGAAGCGTACTAAAACAGATCCTCATTCTTTGGGTAAATGGCGCGTAAACGGTGCACTACCGCATATCGATGCCTGGTACACAGCATTTAATATTAATTCTGATCATGAAATGTATATTGCACCAGAAGAACGTGCTGTTGTTTGGTAACAATTATGATTGAGGTTATAAAAAAGGATGACAGTAATGTCATCCTTTTTTATTCTATACCGTCTGTATTTCGCCATTTGACGCGTTTGTAAGCTTTAGGTGAGGCACTGACCCTATTTGGATTGATAGGCTTGCCATGAGCCTTTATTTCGGCTTCCCGGCGCTCTTTTCTCAATAGTTTAATAATATCTTTGTTTGTATTATGTTTTTTACGTTTCATGGTCTCTTACTCATTTTTATTTTATAGATTTTAATCATCATCAATCGTTACCATTCTTACACCTTTTTCAACTTCTTCAATCATAACCTGAACAGCATCATCGGGTAGGATAGGGGCTATATTTTCTGCCCACTCAATAAAACAGTAATTACCGCTGTAGAGATACTCTTCGGTACCAATGTTTAAGGCATCTGTAATGTTATCGATTCGATAAAAATCAAAATGATAAATAATCCCGTCTTCTTTGGATTCGTATTCATTCACGATAGAAAAAGTAGGGCTGTTTACTGTCTCTTCCACACCCAGTTCTTCGCAAATTGCTTTAATAAAGGTTGTTTTGCCGGCTCCCATCTCTCCATTAAAACAGTACACCTTTTGTTGATTATTTTTTAAATGAGTAATAAATTGCTTCGCTGTAAAACGAATTGTATTTAAGTTTCGAATTGTAAGTATGGTAATCATATTCAATAATTATTAATAATTTTCTCGTAAAAAATGATGAAAAAACAGATCGTAAATCTGATAGAATTTTTCCTCTTTATGATGTGTTTCTAAAATTAATTCTTTCTCAATCAAACTCAATAATAAGCGCCTTGAGTTTCCGGCACCGCCTATTTTATATTTTAATAAAAACTCACCTGCAGTTGGTTGTTCAACTTTCTCTTCTTTAGCTATTGCTATCAGATAATTCCATTGTGTTGTTGTAAGTAAACTTCGTATCTGTAAGTAGTAAGCAGCATTTTCTTCGATTATATCTTTCAATGTGCTTTCAATCAGCATATTATCAATTTTTTCTTCTTCCTGATAAAATAATTTATTACAAAGTGATTGTGTGTAATAGGTATAGCCTTGTGTTAATTGTAAGATGTAGTCAACTTCTGGTTTATCAATTATAAAACCCTCTTTTTCAAAATTATGTTTAATAAATTCTGCGTATTTTTCTTGCTCTATTTTCTCCAAACTCATAAAACTGGAGCTGTTATAAAAAGGACTTTTTGCATTGAAGAATATATCAGTCATTATCGATCTTTTACTTCCGGAAAATAGAAAACTTATATTTTGTAAGTGTTGTATTTCAGTCCGCAAAATAGCTTCCATATTTTCTTCTGGATATTCTCTAATTTGCTGAAATTCATCAATGGCGATTATAATGGGCTTATCCAGATTCTCCAGAAATTGTAAAATATTTTTGAGTGTCATCACCTTTTCACTCTCCAGTTGGTATGTAATTTCAATTTGTGGTTGACCGGTCAGATTATCAAATTTTATCAACGGTCTTAAGCCTTTGAGAAAATTCCAAAACATTTTACCAATACTTGTTTTTTCTGGGAATTTTTGTAGTACTGTTTCAGAGAGTGTTCGAATAAATTCTTTTAAATTTCTAGTCGAAAAAATATCAACGTATAAGGTGTAGTATTTTCCTTCTCTTTCAAGCTCATCAAAAAGTCTTAAGATTAAACCTGTTTTTCCCAATCGTCTGGGAGAAATCAAACTTACGTTGTTGCGATTTTTCAAATAGCGGTTAAGCTTAATCAATTCTTCTTCACGATCACATAAGTAATCAGGAGATATATAACCGCTTGTTAAAAATGGATTGAACTTTTTCATCTTCAACTTTTTTTGGTAATACCACAAAGATAAGTATTTGTTTTGTATTATCTATTATAGATTATCTGTTTTGTATAATCTAAGATAGTTAACATTGCTCAACTAATTAGAATTATGAGTTTTACACTCATTTTACACCATAAATTTCAAGACCGTAGCAGAGTTCATTTTAAATATTCGATTCTGAAGCCTTTAAATCCTTATTAAAATGATTGTAAATGATTGATGCTCTGTTAGTTCCTATGATATTTGAAATTTCTTCCAAACTGGCTAATCTAACTCTTTTTATGCTCTTAAAATGGGAAATAAGAGCTGTTTTAGATTTTTCACCAATTCCGGGTATATTATCCAGTTCTGAGGATGTTTGGCTTTTGCTTCTTTTCTCTCTGTGAAATTTAATGGCAAAGCGATGCACTTCTTCCTGGATATTGGCCAGCAATTTGAAAAGAATTTCACCCGGTTTCATACCAATTGTTTTTGGAGGAAATCCAAATAATAATTCATTGGTTTTGTGCTTAGAATCTTTTGCCAATCCAGCGATTGGAATTTTAAGACCAAGCTCATCTTCTATAACTTTTCTTATTACCTCCATTTGACCAACTCCACCATCTGCAATAATTAAGTCGGGTAGGGGATTGTTCTCTTCGATCTGTCTTTTGTATCTTCTATAAACTACTTCACGCATGGAAGCATAATCATCCGGACCTACTACTGATTTAATATTATATTTACGATACTCTCTTTTTGCAGGTTTACCCTTTTTAAAAACTACGCATGCTGCGACAGCATCTGTACCGGATATATTAGAGTTATCAAAAGCTTCTATATGCATCGGGATCTTATCGAGCTTAAGTCTATCCTGAATTTCAGATAAAATGCGAATTGCTCTTTGGTCCGGATTTAATCTTTCATCTCTTTTTAGTTTATCAATTTTATATTGCTTCACATTTTGTAAAGAAAGATCCAACATTTTTTTTCTATCACCACGTTGTGGGATGATAAATTTTACATTCTTCAATTCAAAATCGATAGGGAAGGGGAGTATAATTTCTTTGGAATTACTCTCCAGTTTGCTCCTTAATTCTATCACAGCTGCGGCCAGAATTTCTTCTTTGGTTTCATCCAATTGTTTTTTGAACTCAACTGTGAATCCTTGTATTATCGCACCTTTTGATATTCTTAATATGTTTACAAATGCATTTTTATCATCTTCCTCATATCCGAAAACATCTGTGTTGTTTACAACAGAATTTGCTACTATAGATTTAGCCTTATAAGCCTCTATTAAATCATATTTTTGTTTTACTTCGTTGGCTTCCTCATATCTGTATTCAACTGATAATTGCTTCATTTTTTCCATCAGCATTTTGCTGATTTCATTGGCATCTCCACGAATTATCTGTCTGATTTCATCAATATCTCTGTTGTAATCTTCTCTGCTTTGATAGCCCATGCATGGAGCTTTACAGTTTTGAATATGATACTCTAAACAAAGATCAAATTTTCCAGCAGCTATACTAGCTTCAGTTAGCGGAAGTCTGCAGCTTCTGATTTTATACAGCTTATGGATTATATCAAGAATAGCATTAATAGTCCACACAGAACTGTAAGGTCCATAATATTCTCCTTTTGTTCTATCTATATTTCTTGTTTTGAAAATCCTGGGAAATTCTTCTTTTGTAATACAAATACTGGGATATGTTTTACCATCTTTCAGCATTGAATTATATCTCGGCTGATACTCTTTGATTAAATTATTTTCAAGGAGGAGGGCATCCTCCGGAGTATCAACAACAATATGTTTCAGGTAAGATATATTTTTTACAAGTACCCTGGTTTTGTTACTTTGATGAGATTTTGTAAAATAGGAAGCGACTCTTTTCTTTAAACTCTTTGCTTTTCCAACATATATGATTTCATCTTTTTCATTAAAATATTGATATACTCCCGGTACATCCGGAAGTAAATCAACCAGTTCTTTTAATGATAATTTTTTAGTCATATTCTTTTGATTGTTCCACGTGGAACTATAGTGTGTTTAATTCATGCTGTATGAGCAATCGTCAATATTATCTGATAATGTTTTTTCTGAATAAAGAGAATATATTATTTTAAATCAGAGAGTTACGTATTCAATGTTCCACGTGGAACATTAAGTTAATTAATTAATTTATCTGCCCATCATAACCAGAAGAATGTTGACATCACTTGGTGAAATGCCTGGAATTCTGCTCGCTTGTCCAATTGTTTCGGGGTTAATGTTTTTAAGTTTCTCCCGTGCCTCTGTTGATATAGAAAGAATAGAATCATAATCAAATTTATCTTTGATATAGATGTTTTCAAGTCGGGAAAGTTTGTTGGCTATTTGTTTTTCCCTCTCAATATATCCTGAGTATTTCAAAATAATCTCAGCAGATTCTACTATCTCTTCCCGAATTTCAGAAATACTTTCAATCTTGTTTTTAAGTTCCGGAATGGCTTCTGCCAGATCCATCACTGTTAGTTGAGGTCGAAGAACCAGGTCTGATATTTTACAACCATGTACAATAGGAGAGGTGTTTTTAGATTCCAAAAAACTATTGATATTCCTTGGTTTCACCGGGAAACTTTTAAGGAACTCTGTCAGACCTTCTACCTCTTTTCTTTTTGATTCATACTGTTCATACCGGTCTCTGCGGGCCAGTCCGAGTTGGTAAGCTTTCTCTGTAAGCCGTGCATCTGCATCATCTTGTCGAAGCAAGATTCTATACTCTGCTCGCGATGTAAACATACGATAGGGTTCGTCAACTCCCTTGGTAACTAAGTCGTCGATGAGAACACCAATATACGCTTCATCCCGGTTGAGTGTGAATTCGCTGCCACCATGTACATTGATATGAGCGTTAACTCCGGCAATCAAACCTTGTCCTGCAGCCTCTTCATAGCCGGTGGTTCCATTTACCTGTCCTGCAAAAAAGAGATTCTTTATCATCTTAGTTTCGAGCGTATGTTTCAATTGTGTAGGATCGAAAAAGTCATATTCGATCGCATATCCGGGGCGATATAGCTGAGCATTTTCCAAACCGGGTACAGTATGAATTGCTTCAATTTGGGTCTGATAGGGTAGTGAAGAGGAGAAGCCATTGACGTACCACTCCAAAGCATCCACTCCCTCCGGTTCCAGGAAAACCTGATGTTGATTTTTCTCAGCAAACGTTACTATTTTAGTTTCGATACTGGGGCAATAGCGTGGACCAATACTTTGAATCTGCCCATTATATAAAGGAGAAAATTCAAGGCCTTTGTTCAATATCGCATGCGTTTTCTCGTTTGTGTGGGTCATCCAGCAAGAGAGCTGCGGCAGCTCACGTTTCACCTCTTTCAAGTACGAAAATTTATGGTATGTGTCATCGCCACCATGTTCGGTCATTTTAGAAAAATCAATACTTCTTCCATCTACCCGCATCGGAGTACCGGTCTTCATCCGGTCAGTTTTAAATCCTATTGATTTTAACTGTTCGGTGATTCCCCAGGAGGATGGTTCTGAAAGCCGGCCGCCTTCCATCTGTTTGCTTCCTACGTGAATGATTCCACTCAGAAATGTTCCGGCTGTAAGAATAACAGCCTTGGCACGCATTTCAATTCCAAGGGCTGTTTTCACTCCAACAACTGTATCACCTTCGAATATAAATTGCTTAACAGTGTCCTGCCATATAAACAAATTCGGAGTGTTTGAAACAATTTTTGTCCATTCATAAATAAATTTTGCCCGGTCACTTTGCGAACGGGGACTCCACATGGCAGGCCCTTTCGAACGGTTCAGCATTCGAAATTGAATGGCAGTTTTATCAGTAACGATTCCCATCTGGCCACCCAAAGCATCAATTTCACGTACAATCTGCCCTTTGGCTATTCCGCCAATGGCTGGGTTGCAGCTCATTTGAGCAATTTTATTCATGTCCATCGTGATCATAAGCGTTTTTGAGCCCATATTTGCAGCTGCAGCTGCAGCTTCACTGCCGGCATGCCCCGCTCCAATCACAATAATATCATACTTAAAATCCATTTCTATTCTATTTTATCATCCATTGCCAAAAGCGCAAAACTTGCCAGCCAGTGATCCCCACCATAATTGCCGGCAAACAGTAAAGGCAATGCTTTTTCTATTAATTCATTTGCTGTGTTGTTCAAAACTTTCCGTTTGCTGCTCTTCTCCGGCAGATGGTAAGCGATATCTTTCATACACCATGCTTTCGAAAAAGAGAGACCTACCAGATGAACCATGTAATAATCGTTTACATCACTCACCACAGGCACTTTGCAAACATTCACAAAACTTCGTTTCGACATAAACTTTGAGTACCATTTCTGAAACTCTTTGGGTTGATATATTTTTCCCATTAAAGAGGCAATCTGCAGAGAAGGGGAAAAGAAATCACTGCCATTTGGTTCCAGCCAGGCCGGTGTATTTTTCTCATCTGCGTAAAAGCTGATTGCTTTTTCAATCAGGGCC
>CAYPPC010000140.1:0-7898 GCA_964412435.1 uncultured Paludibacter sp. | reverse complement strand
CCAATACCGCAACCTATATTGACAAATAATTCGCGTTCTCTTTGATAAAATTATCAAACTGCTCCTCCCGGTGAGGGCGTTTACTCAGGCTGTCCACACTGGGGTTGCCGACATACTGCACTTCGTAGTTGTGTTTTTTATAAAATTCCGTCTCAAAAGGGAGAATGGTAAACATCTTGTCCACCCACTTTTTTATACCTTTGATGCGGTACTCTTTCCAGGCCCAAAGCTTGGGGGAGATATAATAGTATACAGGAATATTCAGGTTTTCTTTGGCAAAGCGCGCCATGCGCAGATTGAAGGAGGGGTAGTCAATTAAGATCAGTACGTCAGGACGGAAATCCTCCAGCGATTTTTTGGCAGAATCCATATTGTGGAGTACCTTCCGGCTGTTTTTCAGTACATTCAGAAAACCCATAAAAGCCATATCGCGGTAGTGAATTACCGGCTCTTTTTCGGCGGCAGCCGCCATCAGATCACCACCTAAAAAAGCAAATTGCGCATCGGCATCCTGCTTTTTCAGTTCGTGCATCAGGTTAGAGGCGTGGAGGTCGCCCGAGGCTTCACCGGCTATCAGAAAATACTTCATATGCTTAGTTATAAAAGAAACATGGCGCCCAAAAGATAGGGCAGGGCAGCTACCATAATGCCAATGGCTGTTTTAAAGAAGTCCTGCTTATAAAAAAGGAAGACTCCGAGCAGATTGGGCATGATGGATAGAAGCAAAATTTTACCCAGAATAACGCCCGGGTAGAGTTGCCGGATCACTTCAGACCCATGCGAAGAGCACAGGCAGAAAAAGTCCGGGCAGAAAACCGAGCAGAAAGTTATTAAACCGCTCCGGATTTCTCTTTTTATTTTGCTTTCTCACTGCTGTTGTATGAGTTTTGACGGTGATTGGGAGCCAGTTCCGCCGCTTCAAAGTCCCAGTCTTTCATCTTGTCCAGCTCTTCATAAGCCGTCATGTCGATGCTTGTTGGTACAATAGATACATAACCCTGTGACAGTACCCACTCATCGGTATCGCGGGCGTCGGGTTCCTCATTCTCAAAACGACCTGTGAGCCAGAAGTATTCCATGCCGTAGGGGTCCTGCCGTTTTTCAAACTCTTTCACCCAGCGTCCTTTGCACTGGCGCACCACCTCAGCACCCTTCAGAGCACCTTTGGGGGCATTCACATTGAGGCAAACATTATTTGGTAATCCTTTGTGGATAATCTCTTCAGTAATCTGTTTTACAAAAGGCAGGAAGTGAGAAAAATCAGCATCATGCGCATGGTCCAGAATTGAAAATCCGATAGAGGGAACTCCGTGTTGCGAACCCTCCATGGCAGCACCCATGGTGCCTGAGTAAATCACATTAACAGCTGCGTTAGAGCCGTGATTAATTCCGGAAACTACCACGTCAGGGGTGCGTTCTATCAGTGAGTTGAAAGCCAGTTTCACGCAGTCGGTGGGTGTGCCGCTGCAGGCATAACGGGTCAATCCTTCACTCTTTTCAAGCAGCATGGCACGCAGGGGCGTACCCACAGTAATCGCGCTTGATTGTCCGGAGCGGTGCACATCCGGTGCCACCACCAGCACGTCGCCAATCTCCTGCATCGTTTGGGTCAATTCAATTATTCCCGGTGCATCCACACCATCATCATTGGTCACTAAAATGTACGGTCTCATATATCAAATTTTATTTGTTTTTTAATGTGATTTTGCCCTTCGGCAAATAGTTACCCGCGGCGAATGCTTCGTGCAGTCAGCCAGATAAAAAGCGCAGCAACTACAAGGGTGTAGAGGATATCGCGGGAGTCAATCACTCCGCGGCTCATCGATTTGTAGTGCGCATGAATTCCCAGATTCTCGAGGAATAATACGCCGCTGCCACTCTTGAAAAAGAGCGCAATCAGCTCCGGCCCGTAGTAGAGGGTGAAGCTGAGGAGAGCGGCTGCTATAAAAGCAACCAGCTGATTTTTGGCCACCCCGGAGGTGAAAATTCCGATAGCTGTGTAAACGGCTGCCAGAAAAAAGAGTCCGATAAAGGAGCCCCGGAACTGCCCGGCATCCACATTGCCGGCCGGTTGCGCTATACTCGAAACTGAGAAGTAGTAAATCACCGTTGGCAGAAGTGCCAGAATGATTACAGTCAGTGCAGCGAGGTATTTTCCGCCAACAATGCTGCTTTCGCGAATCGGTTTGGTGCGTATAATCTCCCAGGTGCCGCTCTGCTTCTCTTCGGCAAAGCTGCGCATGGTCACCGCCGGAATTAAAAATAAAAAAAGCCAGGGTGCCAAGTAAAAGAGTCCTTCCACATTGGCATATCCGCTGTCAAGAATGTTGAACGAGCCCGGTATGAGCCAGAGAAACAGCCCTGTCAGCAGCAGGAAAATGGCAATCACTACATAACCGGTAGCGTTGTCGAAAAAGGATTTCAGCTCTTTTTTATAGATAGCAAACATCAGCTTAAAAAATTGTCAGTAATCAACAAAGATAGCAGTTTTATTCAAATAAATTTCTAAAATCCGGCTGGTCAAAGTTAATACCTTTAAAATAAGCTATTTCTTAAGCCTTGTGGCGGGTCGTAATTGAGATAATTTGACATCTCCCCGGCCTTGGAGGCACGGGGAAATGGCTGTTTATTTGGCCTCGCCATAACTGACAGCATCAATCAGCAGTGCAATTTCACTCTCTTCCACATGGTTGCTGATCAACAGCTCTTTCTCTTCCTGAATCAATGCAGCAAACCGGTTGCTGTCACCCTCCAGCATATCAAATGCTGTAGTAAAGCGCATTCGGGTATCACTCTGTCTGTTCATGGCCCAGGCCACCATACCGGCATAAACAAAATCAGCCGCTTCCGCACTGCCGGAATCGATAAGCTGTCCTGCAAAGTACTCTGCCTGCGCCATATTGTGGGCAGCAAAGGCAGTTTTCATGGTGGCGCGCAGCAGGCGCGGATTGTCACCATGCTCCTGATGCAGTGCTGTCAGCTCCTGCAGAGCCTCGTCGTTGCGGCCCGCTTCAACCAGGCTGTTGACAATGTTCAGCTTTACCGTTAAATTGCCCGGTTTTATAAAGTCGGCATGGCGGTAGCTTTTCAGTGCATTCTCATTATCGCCTGTCAGACGATAGCAGAAGGCAATTTTACGCAGTGTCCAGAAGTCATCCGGCTTAATCAGATCCGCTTTTTTGTAGGCGTTCAGTGCCTCGGTAAGCTGTGAGTTTTGCTGGTAAGCGTAACCCATTTTCTGATAAAACTCAGCTGAAACATCATTTTCCTGCTCCAGTTCGCTGAAGAGTTCAAGCGCCTGCGGGTACATTTTTTTGGAGAAATAGAACTCCGCAATATTCCTTTTGATATCCTCATCGGCTGAAAGCAGATCAAAGAGATAGGTACGGTGCATCAGCAGCGAGGTTTTGAACATATTACCGAAGTCGGCCCGGTGCTGACTCAGCTTGAAGAAGCGGAAAAGATCTTGTATGTAGTGCTTGGAGATGGTTTTTGCGCGTACCTGCGGCTGAAGCATCGCTTCATCGCGGCTTTGTTCTTCCATCTGTTCGGCCGCTTCCGAGAAGTTGTGTTTCATCATATTGCGCTGCATTTCAGGCATCTGAAGCACACTCATACAGAATGAGTAGCGGTCTGAATTACACATGGCCGGCGAGTTGATAAAGGCTGATAGCAGTGATTTTTCTTCACCTTCAAAAAGCAGGTTCACAGCCGTATGCTGTGAGTCGAAGGGGAGAAACCAGTTGGAAAATTCGCTGAAAAACGGGAAGGATTTCAGCATGGAGAAGGTGCTCATGTAAACGTCAGCACCACTCATTTCCATATCGGCCAGCTCCTGAATTTTGTCGGAGGCACCGCTGCTCTCAATCATCTCCTGCCACTCCGGGTTGATATCGCCCCATTCGTCATAGCCGAGCGGATTGTCGCCGGTGAGGCCATCCTGAATGAGCGGACTCAGTTTCATCAGCTCCGGGAAAATCTCCTCCTGCAGCTTTTTGGTGATCTCATCTGTTTCGCTGGTGGCGATGATCTGTATAATGATATTTTGCAGGTTCTCAACCGTTGACGGTTTGTCGGCCATCAGCACCAGCCGGTTGCGCACCGATGGGAAATAGGGTAGCTGACGGTTATATTTTGCCAGAATAAAGGCCAGCCCGGTGAGAGTACGCTGCTTCACTTCCGGATCTTCCAATGTGGCTGCATCAAAAAGCATCATCAGTTTTGACTCGTCAAAAGTACGCCAGAGGTTAAGCGTTAGCGCTGAAATCAGCATCGATTTGAGGGTGCTGTCATCAAAATCATCATTCATCAGACTGTGATAAAGCTCCATCATACCGTTTTGATTGTAGTCGTCGGTGAGCCAGAAATAGTAGAAAAGATACTGCAGAGCTTCCTCAAAATCTGTCTGCAAGGTGTGAATTTGCGAGGCATCACTGCTTTCAGAAAGATCTGCCATCAGCTCTTTGCGGTTCACCTTTTTCAGGATCTCATCCGCACTCATCTGCGGTTTGTGAGGGAAGTATCTTTTTTGTGAAAACTCGAAGTTACTCGAGTCCCGGGTCAGCAGTTCGTCGCGTAAACGGGCAGCGGTAACGAAAAGTCTTGCCACCATTTTATTATACATCATTTCCCGTTCGGGGTCGGCTACACCCTCCATAAAGTAGCGGAGCATAAAGCGGTAATTGCTCTGCATGCTCTCTAAATTTTGGCGGTGAATGCTGGAGTTCAGCTCATTGTTGAGCAACACGGCATCGTCGAAAGCTGCTTTGAGCTTTCTTTCGGCCATGGATGAAAGTATCTGTTTATATATTCGGTGAGTTTGAGTTGGTGTCATGTTTTTATCTTCTTTTTTCTTTGAAAAAAGATTGAGTAAAAACAGTTGCGACGGGCCTAACCCAGTTTGCTGGTTTTCTTCAACCTCTCTTCATCAATGATTTTAATTTTACGGCCGTCCACACTAAGCATTCCGTCGGCCACAAAGCTGGAGAGTGTACGAATGGCGTTTGAAGTGGTCATATTTGACATATTGGCCAAATCTTCGCGCGAGAGATAGATGCTGATGGTAGCACCGTCCTCTTCGAGTCCGTAACTCTCTTTGAGAAAGAGCAAAGCCTCTGCCAATCTTCCGCGAATATGCTTTTGTGTCAAATTGACAGTCCGCGCATCTGATTCAGCGAGGTCAAATGCCAATTCTTCCAAAAAGCGGTAGCAGAAACTGTTGTTGTGACGAAGAATAGAGATAAAGCTTTCGGCACTGATGCCGATTACAGAGCAAGCTTCAAAAGCGATTACAGAGGTGCTGTTGGGTTCACTGGCAATGATGGCGCGAAAGCCGAAATGCTCTCCCGGTTTCAACATGCGGACAATCTGCTCTTTGTTGTTATTGCCCGTTTTATATACCTTCACCTTGCCTGTTGCCAAAATCATCAGCTGAGTGGGCTTGTCACCCTCTTTCTGAATCACTTCATTCCTTTTATAATGATATATGGTGTGGCTGCTTCGGATATAGTTGCGCTCATCCACAGTCAGGATGTCCCAAAATGTTAAAATGTCCTCGATAGGCCCTATCTCTTTCGAATGTTTCTTACTCATATGCTATGCGTAAAGCTCAAAAACGATGAATCTATGTTTAATAACACAAATCTACAACATATTTTTTTAATTTTGAACAGTTTGACGAAAAATGTGCAATAATTTTAAATTAATTGCAAGTGGTTTTTTAAAATAAGCCAATGGTAGAATTTGTTAATTAGCCAATGGTGTGTTTTGAAGACTAAACGCACGCGATACAACATTTCGGCGTCGCTCAATGGAGCTCGTGCGGTAGCGGTGAAGAATTAAGAATTAGAAATTAAAAATGATGTGGTCGTCTGATACTGATTGGCACAAAATATAATATTGCGATGCTGTAGAGATGCGATTCATCGCGTCTAATGGATCAAAACACCAGTGCTTTATAATATATTGAAAATGTTGGATGGAGGATGATTATGAAATTAGAAATTAAAAAGAACCCAGGAACCCAAGAACTCAAGACCCCAAGAACTCAATAAAAAGAACCGATCAATTAAAACAACACAATCCACTAATCCCTGTAATATCTTGTGAAAATTAACAATAAAATTTATCTTTGTCTTTTCAATTAAAAAATGACAGCAAGCTAAACGGCATAAACCATGAAGAGATTATTACCCCTGCTATTTTTAATCATTACTACATCGGGCTGGGCCCAAAGAATTGTGGTGAGCGACACCACACAGCTGAGTCTGCTAACCTGCTCACCCGGCCCTGCGGGATATGAGAAGTTCGGGCATTCGGCTATTCGTATTTATGATCCGGTTCAGGGTATCGACCTTTCGGCTAACTGGGGACTTTTTGACTTTGATCAGACCGGATTTTACTACAAATTTGTAAGGGGCGAAACTTACTATGCGCTGGGGATTTACTCCACCTCTGCCTTTCTGGAAAGTTATCGAGAAAGAAATTCAAGTGTTACCGAGCAGGTGCTCAATCTGACCGTCAGAGAGAAAAGGGACCTGGTAGAAAAAATTATGGTTAATAATCTGCCGGAAAACAGGGTTTATCTTTACAACTTTATTTTTGATAATTGCGCCACCCGTCCGCATGAGATGATTATGGAACTTTTCCCCGGAAGAAGCATCAATAATGAAGGGGCTATGATCAATAAAAGCTTTCGGGAGTGGGTGGCTGAGTATAGCGGTGAAAGATCCTGGATGATGTTTGGTATCGATCTGGTGTTTGGCAAAGATGCTGACCGGATTGCCACTGCGCAACAGAGTCTGTTTTTGCCGGAAGTGCTTGAAGATCATATGGATGGTATGCGGGTGCACAGCGGTGACGGTGATTTCCGGAAGCTGATTTCCGAAAAATCTCTTTTGGTCAGAAAGGATGAATCGAAAGTGAAACGCAGTTTTGAAAACTATTATGGACCTGTGGTTATTACGCTTCTGCTGCTTTTCTTTGGTGTTTATATTTTATGGCTTGAGTTTAAAAAAGGACGCCGGAAGCGTGTCTTTGATTTTGCGTTGCATCTGATTCTGGGGCTGGTTGGAATAATCATCACCTACCTGATGTTCTTCTCCATTCACCCGCTGGTGGGTAAAAACCTGAACCTGCTTTGGGCCAACCCGTTGAGTATTGCCACAGCCATAATCAGCATGAAGCCGGGAAAAAGAAAGAGTCTGATTGTGTTGCACCTGACTCATCTTACGCTGGTACTGCTCGCATTCCTGCTGTTTGCAATGGGTGTGCAGATGATTAATATTGCATTTTTACCCTTGATGATTCTTCTTTTGGCCCGTTCGGTTTATTATCTGCAGCGTCATTTGCGGCTGCAGCCGAAAGATGAAGAGAGAATATCTCTGCGCAAAAAGGGTGTTTTCAGATAAGTTTTACAGATCGAAGTATTGAATCATCGCTTTTTTCAGCATCTCTTCCTGTTCGAAAGGGGTTGCGTAGTTTAGCTCCCGTTCTTTTTCAAAGTGCGGCCAGCCGTCGTCATCATATTTAACAAAACGGTAGTAGCCCTCTTTTTGCAAAAGGGTGCAGATGGCTACATGGATCAGATCCTGCTTTTCGTCGCGTGAAAAGCGACGGTTGGGATCGTTGTTTTGTAACTCGTTGATTCCTATCAGATAGAGGATTCCCTCCATATCCGGCACGCTGCCAAAACGCTCTGTGAGCATCGCTTCCACGGCGCTCCATTGTTCTTTAAATTCGGGTGTATATTGATTGTCCATAGATTTGTTTTGTCTTAGTTGTAGAAGTAACAAATACAGGGGGAGTATGTTCGGGTGATTGGGAAATTAAAAATGAAGAATTAAAAATTAAAAATGAAATGCGATGTTGATGCATTTTCGGGTTTGACCTTTATTTCC